>NZ_JARWCR020000005.1:0-218308 GCF_029846695.2 Bradyrhizobium nivariense
CAAACAAAGCGGCTGCATCTTCGCCCACTGGGCGTCCGTCAAAACGAATCGCTGCATCCAAAACTCCTTTCGGAGCTTGAATCACGGACGTTCCAATCTGTGAATCCTGAATCTCAACAGACCCTAGAACGTCAACTGCACCTTCATCGACTGCGAGCGGTCGCTGGCGAGCTCGAACGCTGCGACCGCGTTCTCGAACGGCATGGTCGCCGTGATCAGCGGCTTCACGTCGATCAGGCCTTCGCCCATCAGCCGCACCGCAAGCTCGAACTCGGGATCGAAGCGGAAGGTGCCGCGCAGCTGCAATTCCTTGGCGACGATGGAATTGATCGGCAGCGTCATCTCGCCGCCGAGGCCGAGCTGCACCAATGTAGCGCCGGGCCGCAGCACGTCGAGCGCGGTGCGCAGCGCGGCCTGGTTGCCCGAGGCTTCGAACAGCGTGTCGAACACACCTTTGCCGGTGCGCCAGGGATCGAGCGCCGTGGCGTCGGCCGCGACATTGATGGCGTGAGTGGCGCCGAGCTTCCTGGCGACCGCAAGCGGCGCCTCCGCGACATCGGTGACCACGATCTCGGCCGCGCCGCCGAAGCGTGAGACCAGAATCATCAGCGCGCCGATCGGGCCGCAGCCGGTGATGAGCACGCGCTTGCCGAGAAGGGGGCCGGCCTGCTTGCCGGCATGCAGGCATACCGCCAGCGGCTCGGCGACGGCGGCTTCGGCCAATGACAGCCTGTCGGCGATCGGAACGGCCTGCGCCGCATCGACCGTGATGAATTCGCGAAAACCGCCCTGCACATGGGGAAAGCGCATCGCGCTGCCGAGGAAGCGCATGTCGAGGCACTGGTTGCGCATGCCTTCCTGGCAATGCAGGCACTGACCGCACGGCTTGCTCGGATTGACCGCGACGCGGGTGCCCGGCTTCACGTTGGCGACGCCGTCACCGACGGCGGCGACCACGCCGGCGATCTCGTGCCCCAGCGCCATCGGCTGCTGGATCCGCACGACGCCGAAGCCGCCATGATGATAGTAGTGCAGATCGGACCCGCAGATGCCGCCGTTCGCGATCTTGACGCGGACTTCACCCAGACCGGGCGCTGCATCCGGATAGAGGTCGATCCGCAAATCTTTCGGGGCGTGAATGACGACGGCGCGCATGGCCTGTTCCTTTAGCGTTTCGCGGGTCACATCGCGGCGATCATGCCGCCATCGACATAGATGATCTGGCCGTTGACATAGGTCGACGCATCGGACGCCAGGAAGATCGCAGCGCCCACCAGCTCGTCCGGCCTGCCCCAGCGCTTGGAGGGAACGCGGCCCATCAGCCAGTTGTTGAAGTCGGTGTTGTTGACCAGCGCCTCGTTCATGTCGGTCAGCATGTAGCCGGGGCCGATCGCGTTGGCCTGGATGCCATGCTGCGCCCATTCCACCGCCATCGAGCGGGTCAGGTTCTTGATGCCGCCCTTGGCGGCGGTGTAGGGCGCAATCGTGGGACGCGCGAGCTCGCTGCCGAGCGAGCCGATATTGATGATCTTGCCCTGCTTGCGCGGGATCATGCGCTTGGCCGCCTCGCGGCCGATCACGAAGGCGCTGGTGAGGTTGGTCTCGATCACCTTGCGCCACTCGTCGGTGGTGAACTCCACCAGCGGCTTGCGGTGCTGGATGCCGGCATTGTTGACGACAATGTCGACCGCCAGGCCTTGCCTGTCGAAATTCTCGAAGGCCGCGACGATCGCGGGCTCATCGGTGACGTTGAACGCGGCGCCTTCGGCCTGATGGCCGGCGGCGCGAAACTCGGCGACGGCCTGTTCGACACGCTTCGGATCGACGCCGTTGATGATCAGCTTGGCGCCGGCCTTGGCCATGCCCTCGGCAATGGCGCGGCCGAGGCCGCGGGAGGAGCCGGTCACGAGCGCGGTGCGGCCGGAAAGGTCGAAGAGGGCGGTGCTCATCTCAAATATCCCTAGACGTTGGAGCGGCGCACGGTCAGATCGGAGCGGTCGAATACGGCGGGCAGAAGGTCGACGCCGAGGCCGGGGCCTTCCATCGGATAGACATAACCGTCCTTGATCGTGGGCATGGTGGTGACGAGTTCATTGTACCAGCCCTTGTAGAAGGCGCGCACCGATTCCTGGATCAGCGTGTTGGGCTGGCTGAACGACATGTGGATGGCGGCGATGAAGCCGATCGGGCCGATGCAGTCGTGCGGTGCGAAGGGCCGGTGATAGGTCTCGGCCATCGCCGCGATCTTGCGACCCTCGGTGAGGCCGCCGGTCCAGCACAGATCCGCCATCACCACATGCATGGCATCGCGGTCGAGCATGTCCTTGTAGGGAAAGCGCGAGCCGAGCGTTTCGCTGGCGCAGACCCAGACGTCGGTGCAGCGGGCGTATTCGGCGAGTGCCTGCGGCGAGTTCATCCGGATCGGGTCTTCGTACCAGGTCGGCTTGTAGGGCTCGAGCGCGCGCGCGATCTGTTTTGCGGTCGGCAGGTTCCAGAGCGAATGAAGCTCGACCATGATCTCCATCTTGTCGCCGACGGCCTTGCGAATTTTTTCGAACGGCTCGATCGCCTGCTTCATCTGCGCGGCGGTGATGTAGAGACCCTTGTTCTCCTGTGCCGCCGGATCGAACGGCCAGATCTTCATGGCGGAGATGCCGCTCTCCAGCAGGTTTTCGGCGAGCGCATCGGCGTGGTTCATGAAGCCGTCGAGGTCTTCGTAGGGCCCCTTGGAACCACCGAGATTCCAATTCGCGACCGGGCTGATATTGGTCGAGCGGACATATTGGGTGCCGGCGCAGGTGTTGTAGATGCGCTGCTTGTCGCGGCAGAGACCGCCGAGCATCTGGTGCACCGGCTGATTGCAGACCTTGCCGAACAGGTCCCACAGCGCGATGTCGATCGCCGAGGCTGCGCGATACTCGACGCCGGTGGACGACTGCGCCATCGGCAGGTTGAGCATGTCGCGATGGATCGCCTCGATGTGCAGCGGATTGCGGCCGAGCAGGCGGCCGGCAAAGGTGTCGTGGATCTGCGCCTCGACGGCGCCGGCGCCGTAGAAGGTTTCGCCGAGACCGATCATGCCCGTGTCGGTGTGGACGCGCACCCAGATGACGTTGGAGAATTCTTCGGTGCGCAGCGTCTCGATCGACGTGATCTTCACAGCAATTGTCCTCCCATCGCAGGCGCGCAGCGCCGTCTTGTTGTCATTGCGCACCGCAACATGGTGCGGGCAAGCGCGAGTCTTACGCCTGCTTGTAATATATCACAACATGTTTTAGGGATATCACCAACAAGGCACCGTCCTGCAACGACGGCGCGGGCTGAGGGGAGAGCACAACATGGCAAGGCACAAGCGCGCGCTCGATGTGGTGAGGAACGACGACGGCGAGGGCAAGCCCTCCCGGCGCAACCGCCTCAACTTCTTCGAGCTGGCCTATCAGAGGATCGAAGAGCTGCTCGTCCATTGCGAGCTCAAGCCCGGCCAGTTCATGACGATGCTGGAATTGCAGCACATCACCGGCTTCGGCCGCACGCCGGTTCATCACGCCGTCAATCGTCTCTCCGCCGATACATTGATCATCATCCGTCCGCGCCACGGTCTGCGCATTGCGCCGATCGATCTGGCGCGCGAGCGCATGCTGCTGGCGTTGCGCCGCGACATGGAGCGCTTCGTGATCCGGCTCGCGGCCGATCGCGCCAGCCTCTCGCACCGCAATCAGGCGCTGCACATCGAACGCCTTTTGCGCGAGCGCCGCGCCAGTCTGACCCTCGACGAGTTCAACAATATCGACCGCCGCATCGACGCGCTGGTGCTGGAGGCGGCAGGCGAACCGTTTCTCGTGCACACGCTGCGGCCGTTGCACACGCTGTATCGACGCATCGGCTACATCCACCACCGGTTCATGCCGGGACAGGCCGAACTGTCAGGCACGATCGATCATCACCTCGCGATTCTCACCGCGGTCGCCAGCCGCCGCGTCGAGGAGGCGGTGAAGGCGAGCGATGCACTGATCGACTACATGGGCGAGATGTTCACCGGCATGGAGGTGGGGATCGACCCGCGCCTGCTCGATTGCAGCATCGAGCCGCTGCTCGGCACGTAGAAGAGTTTTCAGGAGAGGACCAGATATGTCAACGATGGCGATGCCACAACCGACCGCGAGCGAAGCCGCGGTCCGCTACCTCATCACCAACTACAGTCCCAAGGGCAACAAGGTCGGCTGGCTGATGATGGCCTCGATCCTGGTCGAGGCCTGGGACCTCTATTCGATCGCCTTCGTGCTGATCTTCATCAAGGAGCAGTTCAATCCCGATCCGCTGATGCTGGGCCTGGCCGCCGCCGGTACGCAGGGCGGCGCCCTGATCGGCGCGCTGCTCGGCGGCTGGCTCTCGGACAAGATCGGCCGCCGCATCATGTTCCTGGCCACGATGGTGCTATTCATCGTGCTCGCGCTGGCGCAGGCCTTCGTGCCCAATGTGTTCTGGCTCGTCGTGATCCGCTTCCTGCTCGGCATTCCGCTCGGTTCGGACATCTCGACCGGCTACACCTACATCATGGAATCCATGGCCAAGGGTGAGCGCGAGGTTATGGGCAACCGCTGGCAGTTCATGTTCGCGGTCGGTGAAGTCCTCACCATCGGCGTCATCGTCATCTTCCTACTGCTCGACATTCACCACGAGACGCTGTGGCGAGTGACGCTCGGCCTCGGTGCGGTGCCGGCGCTGATCATCCTGATCATGCGGCACGACGTGCCGGAGACGGCGGTGTGGCTGGTGCAGAAGGGACGCTACCGCGAGGCCAAGCAGGTCGCGCGCGAGATGTTCAACGACGATCTCGCCATGCTGCCGGACCACGACGTGGAGATGCCGAAGGTCTCCACCCGCGCGTTCCTCGCCGACCTCAAGAAGGATCCGATCCGCTGGCGTGCCACGATCTACGGCTGGATCGCCTGCTTCGCGCAAGCCAGCGAATTCTCGACCTTCGCGTTCTATCTGCCGGTACTCTTTGTCATGGTCGGCGTGTCGAGCGTGCTCGGCATCAATCTGGTGACGATGGCGCTATTCTCCTTCGCCGCCGTGTCGGGCTGGGTCGGTCCGCTGCTGACGCCGAAGATCGGCCACCGCGGCATCTCGATCGCGGGCTTCTCGATCGTGCTGGTCTCGTTGCTGGTCGCGGCCTTCGCGCTCTACACCGACAACAAGATCCTGCTGCCGTTCGCGGCCGCCGCGATGCTGTGGGGCCATTATTGGGACGCGTCGAACTGCATGACGATCCCGACCATGGTCGCCAAGCCGAAATATCGCGGCACCGCCAGCGGCTTCGCCTACATGTTCGTGAAGTTGCCGTCGTTCCTGGCGATCTTCCTGTTCCCGACGGTGTTCGCTGCGATCGGGCAGGCCAATGCCACGCTGATGGTCGCGATCTTCCCGCTGATCGGATTGCTCGCCGCGATCTTCATCCTGCCGGAAGTCTACGGCTACGAGAACGACTGAGGGCAAAGCGCGATGATTTCATCGCGCTTCAGCCTTTTGTTTTAAGCATGATCTTGTCGGAAAAACCGCTGCACACTTTTCCGGATCATGCTTGTTACCTGATCGCGGCAGCCAATGCCGCGATCAGGGCCGGCGGCGTCACCAGCATGCCGAGCTTGAGGAATGGCCAGGCGCCGACTTCGATCTTCTCCCGCCGCAGCGCCACCAGCCACAGGATGGTGGCGAGCGAACCGGTCACCGACAGATTGGGCCCGAGATCGACGCCGATCAGGATGGCGCTGACGACCGGCGCGGGCAAATGATCGCTGGCGGCGACCGAGCCTGCGACAAGGCCGACGGGAAGATTGTTGGCGACGTTATCGGCGATCGCGGTGGCGATGCCGACGCTCCAGGCCGCCTTCGTCACGGATTGCCCGACAGCTTCATGCAGCAGCGCGCTGAGCTGCCCGATCACGCCGGTCTTGATCAACGCTTCCACCATGACGAAAAGCCCGCCGACCAGCGGCAGCACACTCCAGGAGATGCCGCGCAGCACGGGCAGCGGCGATTGCCGGCTGATCAGCAGCACGATCGCGGCTGTCACCACGCCGCAGACGAAGGTCGGCAGGCCCAATTGCTTGTCCAGCGCCGAGGCCGTGACCAGCACGACGCCGATCGCCACGATGCCTATTGCCGTCAGCTTGCCGCCGCGGCCGAGCTTTGGATGCGGCACGCTGCGCGCGATCGTCTCTTCCTTCAGGGCGCGGTGCTGGGTCAGGCGCAGCACGATGTAGGTCAGCAGGATGGAGGCCGCCGAGGGTAGGGCGAACAGGCGCAGCCATTCGGTCAGCTCAGGCATGTGGGCCCCGAACACGACGAGATTGGCCGGGTTGGAGATCGGCAGCACGAAGCTTGCGGCGTTGGCGATGAAGGCGCAGACGAACAGATAAGGCAGCGGCTTGGCGCCGGCCGCGCGCGTCGCGGCATAGACGGCGGGCGTCAGCACGATCGCGGTGGCGTCGTTCGAGAGCAGGACGGTGACGAGCGTGCCGACGATGTAGATCAGCAGGAATAGCCGTTGTGGCGAGCCGCCGGCATATTCCACGGCGAGCGCTGCGAGGTAGTCGAACAGGCCTTCCAGCCGTGCCAGCTCGGCGATCAGCATCATGCCGATCAGGAAGAGATAGACATCGACGCCTTTCCCGATGCCCGTCAACGCATCCCGCCACGGCAGCAAGCCGAGCAGCACCAGCGCGCTGGCGCCGAGGACGGCCCACACTGCTTCCGGCAGGCGAAAGGGCCGCATGATGACGCCTGCGGTCGCGGCGACGATGATGCTCCAGGCCAGGATGGCGTCAGACGGCACGGTCAGTCCTCGAAATGGAAAGGCTTCATTCGGCAGCGATAGCGGAAGCCACCGCCGCTGTCTTCCCCTGCGGGCGCGGACCGCCATCTGTGATTTGCCGCGTCTCGGGAAGGGCGACAAAGCAGACGACGGCGCCGATTGCGGCCACCACGCCGAGCGTGATGAACGCCGCATTGTAACCCGCGCCAACCACGACGAAACCGGCGAGCGTCGTCGACAGCGCCGCGCCAATGCTCTGGGCAGTGATGACCGCGCCTTGCGCGACGTTGAAGCGGCCGGTGTTGCGCATGAGATCGGCGACGATGACGGGGAAGATCGCGCCAAAAATGCCGGCGCCGACGCCGTCGAGCAGCTGCACGCCGACCAGCCAGAACGGATTGTCGGAGAGCGTATAGAGGGCCCCCCGAAGCGGCAGGATCAGGAGCGCGGCAAGGAAGAAGCGCTTGTAGCCCCAGCGGTCGGCCTTAGCGCCCACCAACATCGCGAACGGGACCATGACCAATTGCGCCGCCACGATGCAGGCCGACATCAGGCTGGTGCCCATGTTCTTGTCTTGCAGGGCGAGCTTTTGCCCGACCAGCGGCAGCATCGCGGCGTTGGAGAGATGAAAGAGCAGGACACAGATCGCGAAGACGAGCAGGGGACGACAGGTCAGGAGTACGCTGAGACCGGAGGCATGTTCGGGCTGCTCGTTCGCGTCGGCGTCGTGGAGCCCGCGGGCGAGATCGTGGTCGATGACGCTGGCTGGGATCGCAAGGATGCTGACGAGGCTTGCGACGGCCATGGCGCCGAGAAGGTAGAACACGACAGTCGGGCCGAACCAATAGGCGGAGAGACCCGCGAGCCCGGCTGCGACCGCATTGCCGGCGTGATTAAACGTCTCGTTGCGGCCGATCCGCCAGGTGAAGGCGGCATGGCCGAAGATGCCGAGCGAGACGGCGGCGATCGCAGGCGGAAACACCACGGCGGCGGCCTGCGCGATGCCTTGCGAGATCGCGACCGGCAGGAAGCCTGGCAACAGCGGCAGCGACAGCGAAGCTGATGTCACCATGATGGCGGCGATGACCATGACCAGCCGCTTGGCCCGCGTGGCGTCGACCAGCGCGCCGGCCGGCGTCTGCGCCACGATGCCGGCGATCGTCGCAATCGACATCACGAGGCCGATGCGCGCCTCGTCCCACCGTCGCTCGGTGAGGAGATAGACGGCGAGATAGGGGCCGAGCCCGTCGCGGACGTCGGCGAGAAAGAAATTGGCCGCATCGAGCCCGCGCCCGGCACGCCTTGCCTGATCGGGGTTTTGGCTCGACATCGGTCTCTCGATCGAGGCTCAAATTCGCCCCGGCAGCAACCCTCATGATGCCGGTCTGGTTCCGCGGATTGGAGGGCTCCTCAAAACTTCACGGCCAGCAGCACTGCGCCGGCGCCGATCATGGCGATGCCGACCCAGCCTTGGGCCGTCGGCCGCTCGCCGAGAAAGGCGAATGCGAACAGGGCAACGAGCACGACGCTGAGCTTGTCGATCGGCGCCACCAGCGTGGCGGGGCCGAGCTTCAGCGCGCGGAAATAACAAAGCCAGGACGCACCGGTCGCAAGTCCCGACAGCACCAGGAACAGCCAGGTCTTCGACGAGACTTCTGACGGCATGGCGAATTGCCCGGTGAAGAATAGCAGCACCGAGAAGGCGAGCAGCACCACGATGGTGCGGATGAACGTCGCTTGATCCGGATTGATGTTCTCGACGCCGACCTTGGCGAAGATCGCAGTCAGCGCCGCAAAGCAGGCGGAGAGCAGCGCCCAGGCTTGCCAGGTGGAGAGGAGGACGGGTTTCATGGAGTGGATATCCGGTGCGCTACGCTTCAATCGTCGTCATGTGGGCAACTGCATCCTAACACTCCGCCGTCTTCCCGGCGAAGGCCGGGACCCATAACCACGAAAAGGTGTTTGGCGAAGAACGACATTGCGTGTGCCACAAGAGAGATCACGCGGTATGGGTCCCGGCCTGCGCCGGGACGACATTGTATTGTGGCTAGCACTCACCGCGTCACCGACAGCTTTGCCGTGATCGCCTTGCGCAGAATGCGCGACAGCGATTCCACCGAATACGGCTTCTGGATCAGCTCGAAACCGCGATGGGCGTTCTCGGCGAGAACGTTGCTGTAACCGGAGGTGAGCACGACGGGCAGGCCCGGATAGCGCTCGCGGATGATGCCGGCGAGCTCGACGCCGTTCATGCCGGGCATGATAACGTCGGAGAAGACGAGGTCGACGGCGAACTCGTTCTCGCCGAGGATGGCGAGCGCCGCATTGGCGTTGGCGACGCGCTGGACGACATAGCCGAGATCCTCCAGCAGCTCGGTGGAGAAGCGCCCGACCTCGTTATCGTCTTCCACCACGAGCACGCGATAGCCGCGCCCGGTGGCCGCGGCCTCATAGGTCAGCGCCGCGGCTTCCTGGTCCGTCGCGGGGCTTTGCGCCTGCGGCAGATAGATGGTGAAGGTCGCGCCTTCGCCATGCGTGCTCGTCACGGCGATGTCGCCCTCGGACTGCTTTGCGAAGCCGAAGGCCTGGCTCAGGCCGAGGCCGGTGCCCTTGCCGACCTCCTTGGTGGTGAAGAACGGCTCGAAGATCGCCTCGATATTTTCCGGCGCGATGCCGCTGCCGGTGTCGGCGACCGAGATCGCGACATAGTCGCCGCGGCGCGCCAATTGCGCGCGCAGGTTAGGGATACACTGAACTTTCCGGACCGCGATGGTGAGGCGGCCTTCGCCGTCCATGGCGTCGCGGGCGTTGATGGCGAGGTTGATCAACGCGGTCTCGAATTGCGCGATATCGGCGACCGTGAAGCAATCGGCATCATGAACCTCCACCGCGATCTCGATGCGGCCGACCAGCGGCCGGACCAGTTGCGCGACGCCCTCGACCTGGCTGCCGACGTTGAATATCTGCGGTTTCAGCGGCTGCCGGCGCGCAAATGCCAGCAGCTGTGCGGTCAGCTTGGAAGCACGCTCGACGGTGTCGGAGATGGCGTCGACATAGCGGCGGCGGCGCTCCTCCGGCAGCTCGCGGCGGCGCAGGAAATCGGTGGCCGAGCGGATGATGGTGAGCAGATTGTTGAAGTCGTGCGCGACACCGCCGGTGAGCTGGCCGATCGCCTCCATCTTCTGCGATTGCCGCAGCGCTTCCTCGCCACGGCGGCGCTCGGTGATGTCCACCGCCTCGGGCACCGCGCCGGTGATATTGCCGTGGCGATCGAGCACCGGGCGCATGCCGAACTCGAAATCGCGCTCGCCGATGGGAAGGCGCAGGCGCATCTCCAGCCGCACCGCTTCGCCTTTGAGCACGGTATCGAAGGCCTCGCGCACAATTGCGCTCATGCCATGGGTGCCGGTGAACCAGGGCGTCTCCCACAGCGGCTTGCCGATCACGTCCTCAGAGCGCGTTTTGATGCCGTCGAGCGCAGTGTTGTTGGCGTAGAGCAGCTCGCCCCTGAGGTCGACGAGGCCCTGATACTGGTTGCTGGTCTCCAGGATCGTGCGCAGCCGTGCCTCGTTGGATTCGAGCTCGGCGGTGCGCTCGACGATGCGTTCTTCCAGCGTTTCGTTGAGCTGCCGGAGCTCGATCTCGGCCTGCTTGGCCGCGGTGATGTCGTGGGCGACGCCGATGAAGCCGATGTGCTTGCCGGTCGGGTCCCACCGCGGCTGCGATTCCGAACGCAGCCAGCGCCATTCGCCGCTGGCGTTCTTGTAGCGGGCTTCCAGCACGAACGGTTTGAGCGATGCTTCACCCTGGACCGACTGCTGCAGCACATGCGGCAGGTCGTCCGGATGCAGCACCTTGCGCCAGTCGAAAGCAATCGCCTGGTCGTAGGGCAGGCCGACGAAATCGACATAGGCCTGGTTGGCGAAGGACCGTGTGCGGTCGAGTTTCGTGACCCAGATCGGCACCGGCGCGCTGTCGGCGATCAGCCGGAAACGCTCCTCGCTCTCGCGCAGAGTCTCGCGCGCGAGCGCCTGGGCGGTGATGTCGATATGGGCGCCGACCAGGCGAATGGCGCGGCCGTTCTTGTCGCGCTCGATCTTGGCGACGACGCGGATCCAGCGGGTCTCGCCGTCGTTGGGACGGACGATGCGGTATTCGGCGGTGTAGTCCTCGCTGGTGCCGAACAGCGCATCGAAGAAGTGCTTCACCGCAGCGTCGCGGTCGTCGGGATGGACGCGATTGACCCAGTCCTCGTGCGACTCGTCGGCGGCTTCCGCCGGCAGGCCGTGGAGCATCAGATATTCAGGCGAACGGCGGTTCTTGAAGCCTTCGCGGAAGTCGACCTCGAGCCCGCCGACCTTGCCGATGCGCTGGATGCGCGCGAGCTCGGCCTCGCGCTCCTGGAGCGAGCGATAGGCATTGTCGCGCTCGCGCGCGATTTCTTCGAGGTGCTGGCGCAGCCTTTCGGCGGCAATGGTCTCGGGCAAAGGATCGTTCAAGGCGTCGGCCGTTGTGATGCGAGAGCGCACGTGCCGGACCGATAATCACACAGACAAAGCGTGATGGCCATCGCTCAAAAGGGAATATGGAAGGAAAGGCGCCACCGAATGCAGTGCGGCGGGTATGAACGAACGCTGGCTCTGGCTATTTGTTCCGAACCTTGGAACGATGAGCCCTCGCGCGCGTATCTGCGAGGCGCCGCAACTTTGATTGACAAAACTCCCTTTCCGAAGAGGCTAATCTTGAAGCTCTTTGTCTGCCAGGCCTGCGGCAACGTCCTCTATTTCGAGAACCGCGCCTGCGAACGCTGCGGCCATCGCGTCGCCTTCCTGCCGGAGAAGGAGACGATGTCGGCGATCGAGCCCGACGGGGAGGCTCAAGGTGGGACTTGGAGGACGCTGGCCAGCAAGGGCGAAAGTCGCATGCTGTGCAACAATGCCGAGCACGATTCCTGCAACTGGCTGACGGATGCAGGTGATAGCACCGGCTATTGCCGCGCCTGCCGCCACAATGGCATCGTGCCTGATCTGTCCGATCCGGTTCAGCTCGCAGGCTGGCGCGAGCTGGAGGTGGCGAAGCACCGGCTGTTCTATTCCCTGATCCGCTGGAAGCTGCCGCTCCAGACCCGGCAGGACAATCCCGAACATGGCCTGATCTTCAATTTCCTCGCCGACGATCCGCAGAGCGGGCAGAAGGTCCTGACCGGCCACGACAACGGCCTGATCACGATCGCCCTGACCGAGACTGACGAGATCGAGCGCGAGCGGCGCAGGCTGGAGATGGGCGAGCCCTATCGGACGCTGCTTGGGCATTTCCGCCACGAGGTCGGGCACTATTTCTGGGACGTGCTGGTGCACGACGGCGGCAAGCTTGAAGAATGCCGCGCCGTGTTCGGCGACGATTCCGCCGATTACGGCCAGGCCCTGCAGCGCCATTATGCCGAGGGCGCCCCGCCGGACTGGCAGCAGAACTTCGTCTCGGCCTACGCGACCACGCATCCCTGGGAGGATTTCGCCGAGACCTGGGCGCACTATCTGCACATCGTCGACACCCTGGAGATGGCTGGCGAGTTCGGCATGGAGGTGCGTCCCAAGGTCGATCGCGACGGGGAGTTGACGACGCGCATCCGCTTCAACCCCTATGAGGCGAGGGACGTCGAGGCGATCGTCAACGCATGGCTGCCCTTCACCTTCGCCATGAACAGCGTCAACCGCGCCATGGGCATGCGCGACCTCTATCCCTTCATCCTGTCGCCGGCCGTTGTCGCCAAACTCGGCTTCATTCACGGCTTGCTCCGGAACGCGGCCAAGGCCGGGAAGCCGTAGGCCGTCCGGGGCTTGCCTGGCCCGTTTCGGTCTTGCGCTGGTACGCCAGAGGGGCCGGATTTAGACCGTTGCCTCCGGCCGATTTTGATGTACCACGGGAGCCACACGGCCCATCCCACAGGTCCCAACGGCCAGGGAAGGGTCCCGCCCAAGGTCGAGCCTCAAGAAAAGCATGTTCAAACGCATTCTGATCGCCAATCGCGGCGAAATCGCCTGCCGGATCATCAAGACCGCTCGCCGCATGGGAATTCAAACGGTCGCGGTCTATTCCGAGGCCGACCGCGACGCCCTCCATGTCGAGATGGCCGACGAGGCCGTGCTGATCGGCCCGCCCGCAGCCGCCGAGAGCTATCTGGTGATCGAGAAGATCGTGGAGGCCTGCCGCAAGACGGGCGCCGAGGCCGTGCATCCCGGTTACGGCTTCCTGTCCGAGCGCGAGGCGTTTCCGCGCGCGCTGGAGGCGGCCGGCATCGTCTTCATCGGCCCGAACCCGGGCGCGATCGCGGCGATGGGCGACAAGATCGAATCCAAGAAGGCCGCGGCGAAGGCCAAGGTCTCGACCGTGCCGGGCTATCTCGGCGTCATCGAGGACGGCAGACACGCGGTCAAGATCGCCGACGAGATCGGTTATCCCGTGATGATCAAGGCCTCTGCCGGCGGCGGCGGCAAAGGCATGCGCATCGCACATTCGACAGCCGAGGTCGCCGAGGGCTTCAATCTCGCCAAGGCCGAGGCCAAGGCTTCGTTCGGCGACGACCGTGTCTTCGTCGAGAAGTTCATCGTCGACCCCCGCCACATCGAGATCCAGCTGCTGGGCGACAAGCACGGCAACGTGATCTATCTCGGCGAGCGCGAATGCTCGATCCAGCGCCGCAACCAGAAGGTAATCGAGGAAGCGCCGTCGCCGCTGCTCGACGAAGCCACCCGCCGCAAGATGGGCGAGCAGGCGGTCGCACTCGCCAAGGCCGTGAATTACGACTCTGCCGGCACCGTCGAATTCGTCGCGGGGCAGGACAAGAGCTTCTACTTCCTTGAGATGAACACGCGCCTCCAGGTCGAGCATCCCGTCACCGAGCTCGTCACCGGCGTCGACCTCGTCGAGCAGATGCTCCGCGTCGCCGCCGGCGAGAAGCTCGCCATCACGCAGAAGGACGTCACGCTGACGGGCTGGGCAGTGGAGTCGCGTCTCTACGCCGAAGACCCGTTCCGCAACTTCCTGCCCTCGATCGGTCGTCTGGTGAAATACCGCCCGCCGGCGGAAGCGAGCCAGGACGGCATCACCGTGCGCAACGACACCGGCGTGCAAGAGGGCGGCGAGATCTCAATCCACTACGATCCGATGATCGCCAAGCTCGTCACCCACGCGCCGTCGCGCGCGGCCGCGATCGAGGCGCAGGCCACCGCGCTGGACTCGTTCTATGTCGACGGTATCCGCCACAACATCCCGTTCCTGTCGGCGCTGATGCATCATCCGCGCTGGCGCGAAGGCCGGCTCTCCACCGGCTTCATCGCCGAGGAATTCCCCAAGGGCTTTGCCGTGCGCGTGCCGGAAGGCGAGGTCGCACGGCGGCTTGCCGCGGTCGGCGCCGCCATCGATCACGTGCTCGGCGAGCGCAAGCGGCAGATCTCGGGCCAGATGGGCGGCCGCGTCGTGCAGCGCGAGCGGCGCCGTGCGGTCTGGCTTGAGCGCCAGGAGATTCAGCTGGAGGTCGCGCGCGAGGGCGATGCGGTCGCCGTGCGTTTCGTCGATGCCGACGGCAAGGCCGGCAATGCACATCTGTTGCAGTCGCCGTGGAAGCCGGGCGATCCGGTCTGGCAGGGCACCATCGACGGGCAATTCGTCGCGGTGCAGGTGCGCCCGATCGCGAACGGCATCCGCCTCGCGCATCAGGGCGTCGAGGTGCCGGTCTATGTCTGGACCGAAGCGGAAGCAGCCTCGGCGCGGCTGATGCCGGTGACCACGGCTGCCGACACCGGCAAGAAGCTGCTCTGTCCGATGCCCGGTCTCGTGGTCTCGATCGTGGTGACCGAAGGGCAGGAGGTCAAGGCGGGCGAGACGCTCGCTGTGGTCGAAGCCATGAAGATGCAGAACGTGCTCCGCGCCGAGCAGGACGGCACCGTGAAGAAGATCCACGCCAGCGCCGGCGCGACGCTCGCGGTGGACGCACTGATCTTGGAATTTGCGTAGGGTGTGAGGGGGCTCTCAGCGGACCCCGCGAACTTCGTCATTGCGAGCAGTTGAGAGGGCATCATGGCCTTTCGTTCCCGCCGCGAAAAACTGCGATCGATCCTGTCGGGCGGGACTTGCGTCCATCCCGGCTCGGTCTACGACGCCATCTCGATCCGCATCGCCGAGGATCTCGGTTTCCCGCTTGGCATGTTCGGCGGCTCGGTGGCCTCGCTCGCGGTGCTCGGCGACCCCGACATCACGCTGATCACGCTCACCGAGCTTGCCGAGCAGATGCGGCGGATGTCGCGTGCGGCAACACTTCCGGTTCTGGTCGATGCCGATCACGGCTATGGCAATGCGCTCAACGTGGGCCGCACGGTGCAGGAGCTGGAGACGGCGGGCGCCGCCGGCCTCACCATCGAGGACACCCTGCTGCCGGCCGGCTTCGGCGAAGCAGGGACGCAGCTGATCTCGCTGGAGGAGGGCGTCGGCAAGATGAAGGCCGCGCTTGGCGGCCGCAGCGATCCCTCGCTCGTCATCATGGGTCGCACCGGTGCGGCCTCGATCACCTCGATCGAGGATGCGATCCGCCGCGCCAGGGCCTATGAAGCCACCGGCGTCGATGCGCTGTTCTTCACCGGCATCAAGTCGCGCGCCGAGCTCAAGGCGGTCGCATCCGCCACGCGCCTGCCGATCGTGCTCGGCGGTGCGCCGGACGAACTGAACGCGACCGACTACCTAGCCGGCCACCGCGTGCGCATTGCGCTTCAGGGTCACGCGCCGATCGCGGCCGCAACGCAGGCCGTCTACGAGACGCAGAAGGCGCTGCGCGACGGCACGGCGCCGAAGAATCTCAAAGGCCTGCCATCGTCCGACTTGACTGCCCGCGTCACGCGCGAGGCCGACGTCAAGGCGCGTAGCGCCGATCTCCTCGGACTGAAGAAATGAGCCGGGCGATCCTCCAGGTCATGATCCGCGGCCGCGTGCAGGGCGTCGGCTATCGCGCCTGGGTCGAGTATCAGGCGACGACGTGCGGTCTCGAAGGCTGGGTCCGCAACCGCCGCGACGGCAGCGTCGAAGCGCTGTTCGCGGGATCGCCGAAGCACGTCGCCGACATGGTCGCGCTGTGCCGCCACGGCCCGCCGTCCGCGCGCGTGGACAGCGTCACCAGCGAAACGGCCGATGTCGATGAGCTGAACCTGCGCGGGGCAGGGGAGGCGTTTTCGGTGTTGCCGACGGTGTGAGAGCCAGGCCTCTTGCCGGGCGGGGCAAGAGGTCAAGAATTACCGCGGCAGCTTGGCGATCGCTTCGCTCAATTCGTGGATCTCGTAGGGCTTGCGCAGGATCGGAAAGTCGCCGCGCACGCCGGCGGCGACGTCGCTGTAGCCGGTGGCGAGCAGGATCGGCAGGCCGGGGCGGATCTGGCGGAGATGATGGGCAAGGCTGAGCCCGTCCATCTTGCCGGGCATGACGATGTCCGAGAACACGAAGTCGACGCCGTTCTTCTCGATCTCGCGCAAGGCGGCTTCGGCGTCCGCGACCCGGCGCACGTGATAGCCGAGCTGCTCCAGAAGACCGATGCTGACGGCGGCGACGTCCGGATTGTCCTCGACCAGCAGCACCGTGCCGCTGCCGTGGAACGCCGGTTCTCCCGCCGCCTCGCGCGATGGCGCATCTCCTCCGCGTGGCAGGAGGATGGTGAACCTCGTGCCCTTGCCGAGCACGCTCGCGACCCGCACCGTGCCGCCGGCCTGATGGGCAAAGCCGTGCACCTGGGAGAGGCCGAGGCCGGTGCCCTTGCCGATCGGCTTGGTCGTGAAGAACGGCTCGAAGATCTTGTCGAGAACGTCGGAGGGAATGCCGAGCCCGGTATCGGTGATGTCGATCGCGACGAAATCGCCGGCGAGGAGCGCCTCGTCGAGCACGAGATTGCGCGCAGAGATCGTCACCGTACCCCCGTCGGGCATCGCGTCGCGGGCATTGATGACGAGGTTGAGCAGCGCGGTCTCGAGCTCGGAGACGTCGGTCTTGATCGGCCAGACGTCGCGGCTGACGTCGAAGGCCAGGCGCACGGAGCTGCCGACGCCGGCATCGAGCACCTCGCGGATCGCCGCGATGCGGTCGGCGAAGTCGATCGCCTGCGGATTGACGCTCTGCCGCCGTGCGAAGGTGAGGAGCTGGTTGGTCAGCGCCGCGCCGCGTTTGGTGGCGGTCTCGATGGCCGAGATCGCGCGCTGAAGCTTGGCCTCGTCGTCGGCCCCTCTCTTTAGCATGTGGAGGCTGCCGCTGATGATCATCAGGAGATTGTTGAAGTCGTGGGCGACCCCGCCGGTGAGCTGGCCGAGCGCATCGAACTTCTGGGATTCGGCGAGCTGCTTGTGCATCGCCTCGAGCTTGATCTGGGTATTGCGGCGCTCGGTGATGTCGCGCGTGATCTTGGCGAAGCCGACCAGCTGGCCGTCCTCGTAGATCGGATCGATCATGACGCTCGCCCAGAAGAAGGTGCCGTCCTTGCGGACCCGCCAGCCTTCCTCCTCGTAGCGGCCCTTTTCCCGCGCGATTCCGAGCGCACGGGCGGGCTTGCCGTTGGCGCGGTCGGCCTCGGTGTAGAAGCGGGAAAAATGCTGGCCGAGGATCTCCCTGGGCGAATAGCCCTTGATGCGCTCGCCGCCGATGTTCCAGCTGGTGATGATCCCGGTGGGATCGAGCATGTAGAGGGCGTAGTCCGCAACCCCATCAACCAACAGGCGGAAACTGCGTTCGCTCTCGAACAAGTCTCGCTGCTGACTGAACTTCTCGACCATTCCGGCACCCTGCCTCGACGGGAGCAAACGTCGCAGGTAGCAGATGGTTCCCCGAACCTGGAACCATTTTAGGCAAATATCGCGGCCGGTATGCACGTTACTGCAGGCGAGAACGAGGCAATCAACTTCACGGCGCAGACCGCCGGCGGCGCCATCACGGTTCTTGCGCCAACGGTTTACCGAAGGCTGGCGGCGGCTGCTTCCGCCGCCGGCCGAGCCTGATCAATGGGCGCTCGAACAGCACCCATGACAGTCCGGCCATGAGGATGACGAGGCCGATCGTCAGCCAGCGGTAGGCTTCGCCGAGATCGCGTGCGGGGGTGTAGGTGAAGGCATACCAGGTCGCAAGGTTCATGATCGGCCAGTGGATCAGGTAAACGCCATAGGAGATGTTGCCGAGTGTCAGCAGAGGACGAGGGACCGCCGGGAGGACCGCAAGACCCGCGACGACGAGGCCGCAGGCCAGAGGCGTCATCTCGGACACCGCCAGTCGCCCTCCGGCGAGATAGGCGCCTACGCCGCAGGCGATCATGATGATCGACAGTGGCCAGTGTTGTCGGGTGCGGCCTATGGCGATCCAAGCGGCGATGCCCGCGCCGAAATCGAGGTAGTGACCGCCGATGAACCGCGCGATCCACGGCGATTCCGGGGCAAGCCAGTTGCCGACGAGACCTGACGCCACGCAGTAGGCGAGGAGCAGGAAGCGGCCGCCGATCGGCAGCAAGACCACGGCGACCAGGTAGAAGGCAACTTCCAGCTCCAGCGTCCATCCAACCGAATTGATGGGCGCGTGCTGCGGCAAGATCAGCAGCGAGCGCAGGATCCGCAGCGGCTCGATGTCGGCCGCAGAGCCGGCGATGCGGTAGGAGAACATGACCAGCATCGCGACCGTGACGAGGGCGTTGAGCGGATAGATGCGTAGCGCTCGTCGCAGCGCGAAGTCGCCGCGGGTAAAGCCGGGCCGCTCGGCGACGAGGCAGATAATGAATCCTGAGATGGCGAAAAACAGGTCAACTCCGGTCGCGCCATAAGTCGCCAGCCATGACCACGTGTGGAGCGAAGCCGGGTCGAAATAGCCGAGCGCCACATAAGAGTGGAAGTAAAGAACGGAGAGAGCGGCAACGGCACGGCCGGCCTGGATGCCCGGCAATTGATCCTTGTCCATGCGTCCGGCGTATCACGCGGCTCGCAATATCCGCAATTAAAAAGAGAGTGATTAATTAAGCTCAATTTTTGATAGATGCTCTCGTGACGGGTTATGTTTCTCCGCGCGATCCAAGCACGAAGGGTTGACGGGCAGCATCACGGTCGTGGCATCGTCGGTCGACTGGCCGAAGGGTGCGCCGTCGGCTGGCCCGGTTCGGAATACCGCGGGCGTGCAGCAAGGATGGGCGCCTCGATCGCAACCGACATCAGTGTGGCGATCAGCACGGTAATGGCCAGAAAAGCGGCGAGTTTCAGTGGCCACGGTGCGTCGAGCCCGGAAATCGCGGTGAGTGCGATGACGTGGAACAGGTAGACGGAATAGGATATGCGCCCGAGAAACAGCCCGAGGCGGGCCAGGTGGCCCTGCAGATCGAGTGTCAGGAATGCGGCAATCGCGCTGGCGCCGAGTGCGGCGCTGTAGAACGGAAAAGCAGCCTCAATGAGGGGGTCTGATCCTGCTTTGGCGAGGGTCCATGTGAGGACAAGGGTGATGACGCTTGCGGCCGCCAGCGTGCACCAGGCGAAGAGCGGCTGCGGGCGAAGACGCATCAGGGTGAGATGCAGCAGGAAGCCATAGCCGATCGCGTCCATACGGAACGCGACGACGCGACGGATATCGTTCCCCCAATGTTCGGTTGCGGGCGCTATTGTCCTGGCGATGGTGACTGCAACGATAAAGGCCGTGCCGATGATCCAGGGCCGACTTCGGCCGGCTGGAAGCATCGGTGCGAGGCCGAGGCAGGCGAGTGGAAACAGCAAATAGAACCACTCCTCGACCGCCAGGCTCCAAGCGATCGGAAAATAGTCCTGCGTGTTGGCTTGGACGGCGACGTTTTGCAGATAGAACACGTAGCGCAGGAAATCCACTGTCATCAGCTGGCGCGCGAGGATGGATGCGGCTACCAGCGCGACCAAATAGGGCGGGATTGTTCGCATCCAGCGCCGGAACCAGAATGTTGCGAGGCTGGCGACGCTCGGTCGTTCGATCAAATAGGTCATGATCTGCGGCGCCAACACATAACCGCTGAGCACGAAGAATATCTCGACGCCCAGGATCGAGATCGTCTCTGCGGCGGCCGGTGCGATCTGCGCGGTCATCAGGAAGTGCGGGATGGCGACCGACAGGGCCGCGAGGCCGCGCAGCAGGTCGAGCGACGCGATGCGCGCGGCGGTCACGACGTGAAGCCGCAGGTGCGCAGCCCGCGCATGGCGGCTTCGGCGATCGCCGCGTTGCCCGCTGCGGTGAAGTGGCCGCTGTCCGTCGTGGCTGCAGCGGGCGTCAGGCGCCGCAGCTCGTCGGTTGGATCGATAACGCAGGGCACCGGCTGTGTTTGTTCGAGCCTGCGGCGGAAATCCGCATATTGCTCGCCGGCGTCGAGGCTGGCTGTTGGTTGCGGAATCAGGATCACCGCCAGGTGCGAATGGCGTTCACGCGTGGTCGCCGCGATCTCGCTGACTATCCGGGCAGCGATCTGCCGCAACTGCTCGCCTTCTGGGGTCTCGGCATTTGGGCCGAGCTCATTGAAGGGACGGGGGCCGCGCAGCTTGCGATGGATGGCGCGGACAACCGAAAGCGAGAACGGAAAGCGCATCGCTGTCCAGTCTCGCGACGGCATATCGCTGGTGATATTGGCGAGGATGTCGTCGACATCGGGGGCGGGCCGCGGAATCGTCGTCAATCCGTTCGCAGCCAGCGCGAAGCGGGGTTTCGTCAACCGGACGCGCGGCCTGCCGTTGTCGAGGTCGACAAACGCCCATGACGAAGCGCCGCCGGCCATGATCATGGGCGGCGCAATGGCGACAATGGTAATGGGCTGGTTGGTCGGTGCCGCACGGAGTCGGATAAGCGTCTGGTCGAGGCCGTAGCCATCCGTACCGTAATTCTGCACCTGGCATCCGAGGCTGACGGAGAGGCGGTGGGGCCATGTGTCGGCATCGGCGACGTCGTCGCCGAAAGTGAAAGAGCCGCCCCATGCGCCGCCGCAGACCGCCGGCGAGGTCGGAGGATGCGGCCTCGGAACGTAGGCGTTGCCTATTGGCCATCCGGCCTGTGAGCCGCGGCGCTCCGTCTCGAGATTGGCTGCTATGGCGTCACGGAGGCGACTGACGTCGTAGAGCCGGTATGGATTGCCACGGCTCATGGAGAGCGTGCCGAAGCTCCAGAACATGACCTCGATCGCTGCGAGGGTCGCGGCCAACTTAATTGCTGAACGAAGACTGAAGTGCATTGATCAGAAGTTTTGGTATCGGAACTTGGACGAGAGCGTCGGATCGGACAGCACCAGCAGGACAGCGAGCACGGCGATCAGCGCCAGCAAAGCGAGGAAAGACTTGTTCTTGAACAGCTTTTTCATTCGGGCTCATACGCTATGCGCCACACGCGATGCGAGCAATTGAATAGTTGCTCGTGTTGTTAGCCTCAATGTCTAATTGAATCAATCCCAGCGGGCAGTTCCGCGACTTCTCCGCAATGCACCCCGAGGTGCTTGTCAGCGGCCTGCGATCGGCTGGTACGGCCTGTGGGCCGACTATGTGCTGGCGACGCGGCGTCAGACCGTCGCCGCGCTCCGAAACGTCGCGGCCACCGCGCGCAGCGCCGCCAGCTTGACGGGGTCGCTGACCTTCGAATGGAGCATCACCTTCGAGCTTCCGAGTTTTGGGAGCTTGTGCGCTGGCCCGACGTCGACCAGCCCGGGAGGCGCGATCCGCCGCGCCAGCGGCGCAATCGCAAGTCCGGCAAGCGCGGCTGCGACCACCGCCGTGACGCCGCCGCCGACGAAACGCTCGCGCCAGGCGATGCCGGCCTTGTCGAGCGCGCGAACGGCGATGGCGCGGACGCCGCAGGGCGGGGCAAGCGTTGCGAGCGGCAGCGGCTGGCCGTGCGGTAGGGCGAAGCGTCTCGATGCGAACCAGCCGAATTCGTCCTCGGTGAGTTTTTCGCCGCCGCGGCGGCTGCCTTCCTGGCGCACGATCACCGCATCGAGCCGCCCCGCATCATAGGCCTCCTGCATCTCGCGCGAAAAGCCGATGGTGACGGCGAGCGTGAGGTTTGAGGAAATCGCGTGCAGGCGTTCCAGCAGCGGCACCAACTCGGGGCCTGCGGCGTGATCGGAGATGCCGAGCGAAAGCAACTGTGCGGCGGATGCATCGCCCGACAGTGCGCGGTCATGTGCCGCGATCAGTGCGCGGGCGCGATCGCGGAACGTCGCGCCGTCGGCCGTGAGCCGGACCGCGCGCGGCGAGCGCTCGACCAGGCGCTTTCCGAGCAGCGTTTCCAGCCGTTGCAGCTTGAGACTGACCGCCGCCTGTGTGGTGCCGAGCGCCTCGGCGGTGCGGGTAAAGCTCTGGAGGTCGGCGACCAGCAGGAAAGCCTGGACGGTGGCGATGTCGAGCGTTGCTGTCATTACGATATCTTATCACTGGTATCAATAAAGATAAGATACCAAAATGGCGAGGGCAGGTCTAGCTTCTCGCCAACGCCGCGCAAGACCTGCGCGACATCATGAGGAGAACGACATGCCGCTGATCACCGTATCCTATACCACCTCGCGCCAGTCGCCTTCGCTGAAGGCCGATATCGCGACCGCCGTGTCGGAGCTCACCGCAAAAATCCTGCACAAGGACCCCGGGGTCACCGCCATCATCGTGAAACCGGTCGACGCGGGCGACTGGTTCGCCGGCGGCAAGTCGCTCGCGGAGCAGAAGCTCGCGAGCTACTGGATCGACATCCACGTCAGCGAAGGCACCAACACCAAGGACGAGAAGGCCGCCTATCTCGCCACGATGTTCAAGCGCATGGCCGGGATCCTGGGCCCGCTGCATCCCGAGACCTATCTGCACGTCGACGAGGTCAAGGGCGACGCCTACGGCTTTGGCGGCCTGACCCAGGAGCGTCGCTACATCGCCGGCAAGCTCGAGGTTTCGCTGGAGAAGGCGTGAGGACGGAGGCCGCGGGTGAACAATCGCACCCGCGGCCTGAACCGGTTGCGAGGAATCGTCAGCTCGCTATTCGGAACTGAACTTCGGAATTGTTCAGGAAACAGGTCTTGTCGAACAGCTTGAGGTCGAGCGGGTTCGGCAGCCTGACATCGTCGAGATCAGGGCAGGGCTTGATCGAAGGATCATAGGAACGGTCGATCTGCGAGATAAAGACGACGATCAATCCCTTGTCACGCGCGAATGATTTCAACGCGCGCACCTGAACGGTGAGATCGGGATTTTCCCGCCGCTGGTCGAGCAGTTGCAGATAGTCGATCACCACGACTGTGCCGCGCGGTGCTGCGGCCATCTGCTTGACGACGTAATCGGCACTGATGGCGTCGGAGCAATCGACCTCGAAGAGTTTTTCGAATTGCGCCGGGTCCACGCCGATCACCCGAAAGCGATCCTGAACGTCTTTCTCGGTGTATTCGAGCGAGAAGAACGCGGCGCGGTGGCCCGACCGCATCGCCTCCACGGCAAGTTCGAGGCTCATCAGGGTCTTGCCCTGGCCGGGGCGTGCGCCGACCAGCACCAGGTCGCCCGGTTGGAATTGCGGGAAAAGCCTGCTGGCCGGCGTCGCTGCGGCAGCTTTCGCCGCGAGCATGCTCCAGGCGGAAAACCCTTCCGTCGCGGCGATGCGGTCAAGCGCATCGTGCAACGGAATGCCTTCCTCGCGGGACAGGCGCTTCGCGTTGCGCTTCAGATGATAGATGGGTGCAGACAGCTTCATCGTGAGAACCTCCCATTGCGAGCATGATCGCAATCCCTCCTTATGCCTGGCGCTCGAACAGTCGGTCCGATGGTCACTTCGCCCGGCATGACATCTACTTTCCCGGCGGAGGGGGGAGGCGTGGGCGACACCGGAACCAAGTGTAACCGATTCCACGCATACGGAGAACGCGGGCAGCGCGTCTCCAACAGGAAAGTGTCAGGCGACGGCTTCCGGCAGCAGCGCCCGGGTCGGCCCGAACAGCTCCTCGAAGGCCTGCCGGAGCGCGACGTCGACATCGGCCATGGTCACGAGCTGGCCGAGATCGACCAGCGAGGTGACGCCGTAGCGGGGATCGGCGACGCCGCAGGGCACGATGCCGGCGAAATGCGAAAGCTCCGGGTCGACATTGATGGCGATGCCGTGGAACGAGACCCAGCGCTTCAGCCGGACGCCGATCGCCGCGATCTTGTCCTCGTGCTCGGGTCCCTTGTCGGGCCGCTTGACCCAGACGCCGACCCGGTCCTCGCGCCGCTCGCCGCGGACGTTGAAGGCGCCGAGCGTGCGCAGGATCAATTCCTCCAGGCTCGCGACATAGGCCCGCACGTCCGGCCGGCGGCGCTTGAGGTCGAGCATGATATAGGCCACCCGCTGGCCGGGCCCGTGATAGGTGAGCTGCCCGCCGCGCCCGGTGGCAAAGGTCGGGAATCGCGCATCGAGCAGGTCGGTGGCCTTGCCCGAGGTGCCGGAGGTGTAGAGCGGGGGATGTTCGAGCAGCCAGACCAGCTCCGGGGCTTCACCGGCCGCAATCGCCGCGACGCGCGCCTCCATGTCGGCCACGGCCTCCGGATAGGGCACGGGCGCGTCCGAAATCCGCCACTCCACGGGTTCGCCGTCTGCGGCGGAAAACGACGCCAAATCGAGGTCTTGGCGGTGGTTTTTAGGTGAATTAACCATTGGCTAACCATAACCGGGTGATGATCCCAGGCGCAAATGCCAAGTTCTTTGGTCTAAGTCCCAAGTTGCGGTGGTGCTGAAGTGCCTACTCTCGACAAAGTCACCGTGGATCTCATGGTCGTCCTCGGGACGACCACCATGCCGATCCATCAAGTATTACGTCTTTCCCGCGGCGCCATCATCGAGCTGGACGCAACCGAGGCCGACGAGGTCAAGGTTCTGGCCAATAATCTGCCGGTCGCCTCCGGCGTCGTCCTGGTCGATCGCAACCGGATCGCGGTCGAGGTCAAGCAGATGCTGCCGCGCACCCCCGGCACGCGGTAGCGGCCCGGCCACGCGGTAGCGGCCTGGGCACCCCGTAAAGCAGCCGGGAAGGACGAAATTTTCTTCCCAAGCTTGTGGGATTAAGGGCCTTTGCAGGCTTGTACCCCCCTGATGGATTTGTTAGATCGGCGCCGTTGATCCGGTCGGCCTTCAGGTCTCAAGCCGGCATCCCCAAAAGCGCTCGTGGCGGAATTGGTAGACGCGCTGCCTTGAGGTGGCAGTGAGTAAAATCGTGGGGGTTCGAGTCCCTCCGAGCGCACCATAAACCCACATTTCACATTGAAGTCATTAGACTTTTTTCCGGAAGTGACCCGGGAAAGTTACCACTTCGTTCGCGCGCGGTGTTCGCACGTTGTCCGCCTCGGGCACAAAACCGTCGCGTAACTGGCCCTGATCGAACGTAACGATCTTTTCCATCCCACTCAGGCCAAGCTTCTCTCGATTCGCCTGAGCGATGTAATGCGCGGGCATTTTTGGGTTGGTCCAGCCAAACATAGCCATCGTCTGGCTCTCGGCGCAGTCGGCGTAAGCAGCAACCTCGGCTCGGGTCTGCCACACGCCATGACAGCTCTTCTGGCCGCAGGTGAGGGGCCCGAAACGGTGGGCATCTCCAAGCCGCGGGAACGTGTAGTGCAGGATGTCGAACATCAGCCGCGCCCCAGTACCAAGGGGCCACGGTGCAAAGGACGAGGTGGGCAGGTCGCGAATACTGCGCCATGCGGATCAAGTCATAGGCGCGCGTGAGGAAGCACGCAAACGTCGACGCATAGGGGACGTGACCCGCCGCAGCAAGGCCAAGCGCGACACCGATCATATTCTGCTCGGCGATAAAGCTCTCGAACAAACGATCCGGATAATGAAGACGTTGTCGGCGATTTCAGTGACCGGTCGGTTCGAACGGCCTCGTGTTTTCCCAGCCAGGTGGAAGGCGTGGGCGGCGATGCCGGCCGTTGGCGCTCCAATCATGCGGGATCGCTCGGGTTAGCAGGCACGAGCGATCCCGGTGCGAACGACGCAGCTGAGTTTCGCCTCAGACGAGGTCCGATGGGTCAGGAATTCCTGACCTCGATCTTCCTCTCGCGCTTTTGCGCCTCGACCGTCTTCGGAAGGGTCAGCGTTAGCACACCGTGCTTGAATGCGGCGTCGATCTTTCCTGCATCAACGGTCTCAGGGATACGAAACGCCCTCTGAAAGGAGCCGAAGCGGCGCTCGGAAACATAATAGTCGGTTCTCTTCTCCTCCTTTTCTGTCTTCTTCTCCCCCTTGATTGTCAGAGTGCTGTCGGTGCATTTCACCTCGACATCCTTTTCGTCCATACCGGGGAGTTCGGCGGTAATCTGGAATGCATCCGCCGTTTCAACCACGTCGACGGGCGGCGAGGTCATGAATGGAAGCTCTTCTCGCGCAAACAAGCGAGACGGAAACCGCCCGAACCCGCTCATGAAGTCATCGAACATGCGATCGACGTCGCGACGGAATGACTCAAACGGACGCCACTCCGCGACGCTACCGGCAGGTTCGCTGCGGACTGGTAATTTGCTCTCTCCAGCCATGTTCTGATCCCTCCATCTTGATCAGGGTTGACGCCCTGGTCAGGCCGCGCCGGGCCCGGTAGCGCTCAACGGAGGTGCCTGCGTCGCAGCAGCCAAGGCTATCTGCCAGAACAGGGACGACCTGCTTGGGTTCCAAAACCAGGGCGAGTACCGACGTGACGAACCCTTTGTGCTGACGAGGCCAAAGGGAACACGACGCGCCGCGGGCGGCCCGGTGCTTCATCGCCGCAGGCTCACAGCCGATCTGCTCTATCCAGGGCGTTCAGTTCAGCATCGATTCTGTCGAGGAGGCGCTCGATTTCCTCCCGCTCGTTGGGGCCGGGACATTCTTCCAGGCGGCCGAGCAGGTGCTGCTTTTGCATCAAGAGCGCTGCAATGCTGGTCATCTGAGGTTCGAGTTCGTGATACCGGAACATTGGTCGACATCCGATGTAATGCTTGTTCTTGTCAGCTCTTAGCTGGCGGCCTCATTCCGCCGTTTGCATCGGACAGAACTGATTGCGGCGGCCTGGGTTCCGCAGCGGACAGACGCCGCGTATGGCGCTTTTGGTCCCGGCTGCTCGCCAGCACCTTTGCGGATTTAATCTTGCCAATTGCGCTTCCAGATGGAGCTTTGGGCCGAGTGAATCGTTTTCTGCGCTGATTGCTCCGCAACGCCGCCTTGTTGGCCTCTCCTGACCAACCGGCGCTGCGTAGCGCCCGAACGGAGGGAGCGAGTCGCGTAGGGCACGCTCACGAATGTGCAGGCGTTAAGCAGATCAGGCTGGAAGTGGTTCCCATGACGGATACGAAACGCCCTCGTAGTTTTGCAGGCGCCGCGGAGCTTGTCGTACACGCGGAGGCTGCGACCGACCATCTCAAGAAACTCTGTGCAGCCTGCGCGGACGGCGACAAGGCCGCAGCGCGGAGATCGCTGCGCGGCGCAATCAGCGAACTCCAGGTCGCGCAAACCATGTTACGCACCGGACTTGATTGACGAGGAACGGTATCGCCGTTTTGCGGCAAGCGTTATGATGGCGCGGGAGTTCCATAAGGCGCCGACAGACCATTATTGTTGCGGGCGGCGCGGCAACAGCGCGCGCCACGACGGGCGTGGCATAGATGCCGGCTATCGCCACGACCCCATTTGCGACCCCATTTGCGTGGCTAGTTTCTGGCCCCTCTCGGGCGCGCGGCACGTGACGCTCGCGTGACGGTCAACAACGCGATCCTGGCGTTGGAACAACCAAGGCCATTGGCGCTTCATGGCTAAAGCTCAGCGACCAGCCGAGCTGCCCGCGACAAGCTTTGAACTCGCCCATGGAACAAGCCGGCCTTCGCAATTTCACCATCAATTTCGGCCCGCAACACCCTGCGGCCCATGGTGTGCTTCGGCTTGTGTTGGAACTTGACGGTGAGGTTGTGCGGCGGGTCGATCCTCATATTGGTCTGCTTCACCGCGGGACCGAAAAATTGATTGAGAACAAGACCTATCTGCAAGCGATCGGGTATTTCGACCGGCTCGACTACGTCGCGCCGATGAACCAGGAGCACGCATTCTGCCTCGCAGGAGAGAGACTGCTTGGCCTCGAAGTGCCGCGTCGCGGCCAACTGATTCGCGTGCTGTTCTGCGAAATCGGGCGTCTGCTTTCGCATCTTCTCAACATCACGACCCAAGCCATGGATGTCGGTGCGCTGACGCCGCCGTTGTGGGGATTTGAAGAGCGTGAGAAGCTCATGGTGTTTTACGAACGTGCCTCTGGCGCGCGCATGCACGCAAATTATTTCCGGTTCGGCGGAGTGCATCAGGACCTTCCCCCGAAGCTGATTGATGACATTGAAGCGTTTTGTGATCCGTTCCTTCGCGTGGTAGACGACCTGGATCGGCTGCTGACGCCAAATCGCATCTTCAAGCAGCGCAATGTCGACGTCGGGAAGGTGACGCTGAAGGAAGCCTGGGAGTGGGGCTTTTCCGGCGTCATGGTGCGCGGTTCGGGCGCGGCCTGGGACCTGCGCAAGGCGCAGCCCTATGAGTGCTATCCGGAAATGGAATTCGACGTTCCGATCGGCAAGAATGGTGACTGCTACGACCGCTATCTGGTCCGCATGGAAGAAATGCGCCAATCGGTGCGCATCATGCGACAGTGTATCACCAAGCTGCGCGCTTGCGACGGACAGGGTCCGGTCGCGGTGCAGGACAATAAGGTCTTTCCCCCGCGGCGCGGCGAGATGAAGCGCTCGATGGAGGCCCTGATCCATCACTTCAAGCTTTATACAGAAGGGTTTCGCGTGCCGGCCGGCGAGGTCTATGCCGCGGTGGAAGCCCCCAAGGGCGAATTCGGCGTCTACCTGATCTCCGATGGCACGAACCAACCTTATAAGTGCAAGATCCGCGCACCCTCGTTCGCGCATCTACAGGCGATGGATTTGCTCAGCCGCGGCCATTTGTTGGCGGACGTCTCGGCAATCATCGGCTCGCTGGACATTGTGTTCGGCGAAATCGATCGCTGATCTCTCGAAGAGGAGACCGCGATTAAAGCTGACAAGCAGTGGAAGGGAAGCGGAAATGGTTCATGAAAAACGACCTTTCAACTGCCGCCGGGCGTCCATCGTCAGCGGTGTGATCGCGTCCGCGATCGTGTCGGTTGCGACTGGCGGGCAGGCGCTGGCCAACAATCCGGCGCAACAGGCCCTATCCGCGGGGATAGCCATGAACTTCATACGTCAGATTGCGGAACGTGGCGACAATGTTGGACCGGGTAGCTTCGCAGATATCGCCGAAAGAGTTGTACCGGCCGTGGTAGCGGTCAGCTCCAAAGCTGCAATGCCCAATTCCTTGCCCGATCAATCGTTCGAATTCGGTCAGCCCGACGAGGAATCGCCGCAAAGCGAGAATCCCGCGCCGGCTGCCCCCGATCACGGTACCGCTCCAAAAACGACAGGCAGGGTCAACATTGGATCAGGTTTCTTCATTTCGCCTGACGGGTATGCCGTGACCAACAATCACATCGTGGAAGCCAGCGATACGGCGGAGATCCGCACCAATGACAAGAAGACCTATTCCGCGAAAGTGGTGGGAAAGGATTCTTTGAGCGATATCGCTTTGATCAAAGTCGACGGTCGCAACGACTTCAGCTACGTGCAGCTCGCCGATCAACAGCCGCGCGCCGGTGATTGGGTGCTCACCGCCGGCAATACGTTCGGGCTCGGAGGCTCGGTCACGGCCGGCATTGTTTCGGCGCGCGAGCGCAACATCGAGACTGGTTCTGCGCAGGATTTCATCCAGATTGATGCGCCGATCAACCAGGGCGATTCTGGCGGGCCGAGCTTTGACACGAGCGGCAAAGTCATCGGCGTCAACAGCATGATCATTTCGCCGTCCGGAGGCTCGGTCGGCGTTGCCTTTGCGATCCCCGCCGAGACCGTCAAGGCGGTGATACCGCAATTGAAAGACAAGGGCGCGGTGACCCGCGGGTGGATGGGGGTCGAGGTTCAGTCGGTCACTCCGGAACTTGCCGACAGCGTGGGTGGAAGCGATCTCCACGGCGTGGTCGTGGCAGGCGTTGAAAAGAATGGTCCCGCGGCGAAGGCAGGATTGAGGACCGGGGATGTGATTACTTCGGTGAATGGTGAGCCGATCAAGAACGCCGGTGAATTGACCAAGAAGGTCCATGCGACGGCGCCGGGCTCTCGGCTTCAGTTCACTATGCTTAGACAGGGAAAAGTGAACCCATTGAGCGTGATCGTGGGCCAGCTGCCTAATGAACCCAATGTCTTCCCAAGCATTCCAAGATAGCGGGATTGCAGTCCCGCCAAGAGATCGATGGTGCGAATATCAGGAGAACGCAAATGACGTTCAGCTTGAAAAGCCCTGCATTCGGCGATGGCGGCCGAATTCCCGCGAAATATACGGCGGATGAAGACGACCTGTCACCTCCGCTGGAGTGGTCGGATCCGCCGGCGGGAACCAAAAGCTTCGCCCTCGTTGTTGAGGATCCGGACGCGCCGTCCGGCACTTTTCATCATTGGGGTCTTTACAACATCATGGGCGAACGAACGTTGCTGCCGGAGGGAATCGGCCACGGCGCCAAGACCAAAACGGAGAAGCTCGGAAAGGGCGTCAATGATTTCGGCGAGCCGCGTTACCGCGGACCCGCCCCGCCGAAGGGACACGGAACCCATCACTACCACTTCAAGCTGGCGGCGCTGGATGTCGAAGCGCTTTCGCGAGGGCCCAAGATGTCCGTTGCCGATATCTGGAAGTCGGCTGAAAAGCACATGCTCGGGCAGGCCGAGCTCATCGGCATCTATAGTCGGTGACGCAAACGGGGGGCACGATTTGAGAGCGCCTACGACGGTGATCCAGAAGAGCTGTTACCCGCAGCAGCTCGCGCGGGTTGCAAGCACGCTGCTCGTGGCAAAGTCCACCACTACGAGCGGCCACCGGAGGGAGCGGCCGCACCATTCTCGTGCATCGATCGCAGATAGTGCTCGGCGTGTTGAAAGTAATTCTCCGCAGCAATCCGATCACCCTTCAAGGCTTCGGCGCGGGCTAGCGCCAGATAGCGCTCGTAGTGTCTTTGTGCATTCCGGGACGAATTGGTCCCGATGCTGTTCTGGGCGGCGTGCTTGGCTTTCCGCATGTGAGGCTTGCGCGGCATTTTGATGTTGGGTCGCGGTTCGACCGCCACCCCCCTGAGTTCAGAAGTTGTCATGTCCGTCCATAGTCGCCCAGCTGAAGCCGCGCGACGTTCATCCATAGTGTATTGAGCATACTGTATTGAGTGCAGTCATGGACTTCGGGACGATCGACCGTCACCATCCGCTGAAGCCTTACCTCGGCGAGGACCGAAGCGATCCAAATCAACTGCTAAACACAATATAGGAAGCTGGGCCGACAATTCAAGTTGCGTCCAACTCGACGGACCGCGCCATTGCGACCGAAGCGGCAAGGGCGCAATGCGACCTCGGCGACCGCGGAACTTTGCACGGTCTATTCGATTGTCAAATGGGTAGCTTCATGGCCGAAGCCGATGAGCTTCGAGTGAACCTCGATGGTGAAGGACATCAGACCGGTCACCGGATCTATTGAGATGGTCACCGCAGCCGCCGCGCCGGTTGTCACATCGGCCAGCGCCGAGGCATTTTACGCTCTGGCCTTGCGCGAGCTCGCGAAGCTCGATCTTCCGTTTCTGTTGGCGGGCACGTATGCGCTCAGCGCCTATACCGGCGTGACGCGCGCGACCAAAGATCTCGATATCGTGTGCAAACCGGCAGATTATCCCCGTGTCCTTGGCCACTTCCGGAACCTCGGATACACCGTCGCAATCGAGGACGAACGCTGGCTCGGAAAAGTCTTCCAGGACGAGCACTTCTTCGACGTGATCTTCGCGTTCTGGCATGGCATGGCTCCCGTTGCCGACCAATGGTTCGAATCCGCGCCCCACGTCGAGGTGTTCGGCACGAAGATGCGCATCATCGCGCCGACCGAGTTGATCTGGTCGAAGGCCTTCGTTCAGCTACGGCACCGTTATGACGGCGCGGATATTGCGCATCTCATTCTCAAACAGCACGATCAGATCGACTGGCGGCGTCTGCTTGGCTACATGGAGTTGCATTGGGAGGTGCTCCTGGCACATCTGCTCAATTTCCGCTGGGCCTATCCGAGCGAGCGTGACTGCGTGCCACGGTGGCTGATGGACGAACTGGTCGCCCGGCTGAAGGCACAGTTCGAGCTTCCTCCTCCGCGCGTGAGGATATGTCGGGGGCGCATGTTTTCCCAGGTCGATTATCAGCCGGCCGTTGAGCAATGGGGCTTTGTCAACGCAGACGAGGATAGTGAGTAGCGCGATGTCCGAAAGGCCCGACAAGCTCACCTTCGCTGCCATTGGCGACCTCCACGTGAAGGAGGACCGTACGTTATCGTTCCGCGAACTCTTTGCCGAGCTCTCGACCAAGGCCCAGGTGCTCGTCCTTTGCGGCGACCTCACGGACCTCGGTAGGCCGTCGGAAGCGAAACTTCTGGCAGAGGATTTGCGCGCCTGCTCCATTCCCGTTGTCGGCGTGCTTGGAAACCACGACTATGAGTCCGGGCAGACTGAAGAGGTAAAGAGCATTTTGAAGGCGGCCGGGATGCATTTGCTCAATGGGCAGTCGTACGAAATCGATGGCGTCGCCTTCGTCGGGGTGAAGGGCTTCATCGGTGGGTTTGGCCGCCGCATGCTTGCTTCGTTCGGCGAGGCCGTCGTCAAGAGCGTGGTCGCCGAAGCCGTCAACGAAGCGACGCGCCTCGAAAACGCCATGCGCGCCGTGGCGAGCAAGCAGGCTGTCGTCGTTCTTCATTATGCGCCGATTCTCGATACGGTGGAGGGCGAGCCCATGGAGATTCTTCCGTTCCTCGGCTCGTCACGTCTCGGCGAAACCATCGATCGATTTAAGGTGAGTGCGGTGGTGCACGGCCATGCTCATCAGGGCCGTTATGAAGGCCGCACGCCTGGCGGCGCGCTGGTATACAACGTGGCCCGATCGATCGAAAAGCCCACAGGTCGACCTTATGCCTTGATCGAGGTCTAGGCTGGTTGTTTGGAGTCATCATCGGGATCCGAGTACAGGAGACGGAGGCGAGTTCATCGCATTCCCGCGAAGCATTTCTCACGAAACGAACGGTAATGCCGTCTGTGCGTTGCATGAAAGAGTGCCGCACAGGAGAGGCGCATGGACCGTCCGTTGATCGTGCCTGCTGGCAGAGGGCTCCTGGACCCCGGAACCGGCAAACCGATAAGCGACGAGTTTTTCGGCGCTGTTAGGAGCGATCTCGCCGACAAGGGCTTCCTTGTCACCGCGGCTGATGACCTCATCACCTGGGCGCGAAGCGGTTCGTTGATGTGGATGACGTTCGGGCTCGCCTGCTGCGCGATCGAAATGATGCAAATGGCGATGCCGCGCTATGATCAGAGCGGTTCGGATTTGCGCCACGTGCCAGCCCAAGGCAGTCGGATGTCATGATCGTGGCCGGCACGCTGTGCAACAAGATGGCGCCGGCGCTGCGCAAGGTCTACGACCAGATGCCGGAACCGCGATATGTGATCTCGATGGGGTCATGCGCCAATGGCGGGGGCTACTATCATTACTCCTATTCGGTGACCCGCGGATGCGACCGCATTGTTCCCGTGGACATCTACGTCCCCGGTTGCCCGCCGACTGCAGAGGCGCTCCTCTACGGTGTGATGCTCCTGCAAAAGAAGATCCGCCGGACCGGAACGATCGAGCGTTGAGCGTGAGTGCGGGGCGCCCCCGTCAGCCGCGCTCAGCTCAATTCGAACACGATGCCCAGCGCAACGAGGCCGAGCGCGACGGCCGCGAGAGGTAACAGCATATCGATCGCAGCGTCGCTGTTCTTGAGTCTGCTTTGCCAGACTTGGGTGGACCCTTTCATCCATTTCCGGAAGCCCTTGTTGGTCTTCAGCGTCGGTGGTCGTGTCTGACCTGTGCGCCATATCCTCCAAAGAAGGTAAGGAAGGAGCACCGCAACAAACAGCAGGACGCTCAGCATAGCGAGAGGAAGTTCGATATCGCTTTGCCGATCAAAGGCCACCCAGGCTGCTGCGACGAAAAGAGCCACAAATCCGATTGCGGCTTTGTAGACGAGGGGGTGGAATCCCGATGGGGCGTCCAACGAGGGTTCGCGACGCTGCTCAAGAGGCTCATTCATTGCCGTTCTCCAGCTCAATCGTGAGAACAGATGCCCGCCGGAGCAGTGGCACACGGGCATTGGTGTAACGACAATCGAATTTGTCGTGCAGAAGTTTCATGAAAGATGGTTGAGCGCCAGCGAATTGACCAGGAAAATCCACGCAATGGCGGTTGGCTCTTCGGCGCGGTTCACTGTGCTGTGACAAGTAAGAGAGAGCTCCTTGATCGTGACTTGGGTCAGCCGCCCGACGAATCAAGTTCGTCTGCAGTCAATCCAAGATAACGCGAGAAGGGCTCACTCGGTTTGCTTTCAGTCGCTGGTTCCCCGCATCCATGCCCCCAGGATTTCGCCGTTAACTCGTTCGTCGCGCCGTCGAAAGCTTCGACGGATATCGCAGCCGGTATCAATCCCAAAAAGCGAGAACCGATGGTCGCGGACGACGTTGTCCGTCTAGCTATCTTCGAGAAAGGGGACGCTATCATGAGTGCGACAGGTCTCGATGTATTCGACAGAACGATCCACCTCACAAACACGTGGCTGGATGAGATGATGACGACGCTGCCGCATGACAAGCAACTTGCCTGGCATGCGTTGGGGACAGTGCTTCGAACCATTCGCGATCGGATCCCGGTCAATCTTGCCGCACACCTGGGTGCTCAACTTCCGTTGCTGATCCGAGGCGTCTACTACGATCAGTGGCGGCCGAGTGAAGTCCCGAAAAACTGGCGTTCCGCCGCCGAGTTTCTCGGGATCATTTCAGCAGAATTGAGCTCGTTGCGGCCGATCGGCGCAGGTGATGCCGCGCACGCGACGTTCCAGGTCTTGAACCATCACCTTGACCCAAATCAGGTCGAGAAGGTCCGCCACGCATTGCCTGAAGAAGTGCGGGCTCTCTGGACAGTCGGTCATCAACAAGGACGGTCTGTCGCCTAACCGGCACGGGACCACTCGCTGAAGAAGAAGTGCGGCCTTGACCGCAAGGAAACCGCAAGGAAATCCATCGAGGCAAGGAAATCCATCGAGGTACGTGCGCAAAGCCAGACGGCCCGCCGAACTCTTAACTCGGGCTCGGCGGCGCCGATCGGTGGAAAGGCCGCATCGCGACAATATCACCAGCCTGGGCCGATGCCAAAGCTGAAGCCCGGCCCATGAACTCCGACGCCTGGCCGGTCATAGTAGCCGCGATCGTAATAATCGTACCTGCGCGGTCCGGAATAATAGCCGTCCCCGATAATCACGCGGCGATCTCCCCTGGTGTGCCAGCATCGGCCGGCGTCATCACAAACGAGTCGTGCCTGATGGAGCAGAGGCGACCCGTCTCCGATTTGAAAGTCGTCGGCAGCGTAAGCGCTCGACATGACAAGAGCACCCGCGCCGGCGAGCAGTATCAGCATGAGCTTTCTCATGTCTGTCTCCTCTGACTGCGAGCCCCAACAAACGAACGCCTCAGCCAAATCACCGTTCCATAAAGTGATGCTCGGAACTGACGCTTGTCTTGGCCGACTCTTCTCTTGTCTTGGCCAACTCTTCGGATTGCCTCGTCCAGGGATCGCATCTTGCCCTGGGTAGTTATTATCCTGGGCAGACGCCGAGACGCTAGTCAAAGAAGTCCTTTGAGGTTCCTTATTGGAACATCTTGCAACGGTCGGTGCAGATGCTTGAAACGCGGGATATGACGCATTCGCCTACAAATGAGGGTGCCCGCGGCTATCCCGCCGAGAAGGCGCGGCAGGGCGAGATCATCCTGCGCAAGCCGTGGATGCGTGTGTTTTCATTGCCGGACTCGTGGGCTGCATGCTTCTGGTGCTGGGCATTCGCATCGCAGCGGGGTTGTGATGGATAAGCCGCTTATCTTCGCCTACGACGCCGGCCGTCCTGAAGCGGAGGGCATCGCCGGATGCCTGGGCACCAGCTTGGCGGAGCACGAAGAAAGGATATTCCAAGATGGCGAGCGCAAGGTGCGGCCACTGGTGGACCCACGCGGGCGGGATGCACTCGTTGTCCAGTCGCTATATGACGGACCGTCGCGCAGCGTGCATGACAAGCTATGCGATGCCTTGCTGTTCGCGGGCACTTTAAAGGATTCCGGAGCAGCGCGCGTGATCTTGATCGCGCCTTATCTTTGCTATGCGCGGCAGGATCGGCGCACGAAACCCGGAGAGCCACTGTCTCTGCGGTATGTTGCGCAATTGATCGAAGCCGCCGGGGTGGATGCGATCGTGACGCTGGACGTGCACAATCCCGCCGCCTTCGAGAACGCATTTCGGATACCGACGGCGAACATCGAATGTACCGAGCTCTTCGCCGCGCATTTCGGCAAAGCTCTCGCTGACCAGGATATCGAAGTCATTTCGCCCGATATCGGTGGGGTGAAGCGCGCCGAGCGCTTCCGCGACGCTCTCAGCATGACCATGAATGAAGATGTCGAATTGGGCACGCTGGGTAAACGCCGACTGGATCACATCGTCAGCGATGAGGAGACTCCAAGCGGCGTCCGCGAACGGACCGTGGTCATCTTCGACGATATGATCGCCAGCGGCTCGACCATGCTGCGCGCCGTGAAGGCCTGCCGCCGGGGCGGCGCTGCCTATGTCATCCTGGCGGCGACACATGGCTTGTTTCTTCCCGGCGCGCAGAAGCTCGTTGCGAGCAGCTTGGTCGATCGGATCATTATCTCGGATACGATACCGCCGTTCCGTCTCGATGCTGGCTTGGTAACGGAGAAGGTCACGATCCTGTCGGCCAGCCAGCTGATCGCGGATGGTATTCGCAGCATTGTCGCTGCGTAAGCGTCCTGGCTGTGTCCGATGGTTGCTGCGTACGTGAGAGATGCCCGCATCACGCACCCACCGCGCATGACGTGGGTGCCGTATCGGCGCTCCGGCCGGTGAACAACCAACAACGGCCAGGAACGCAGTGCATGCTTGCTCAACCATGTTCGGGAAACTCAAGGCCGTTGCCTCGATCATCGGTATAGATCGCTCTGTTAGGTTCAGATGTATTGCAGCGTTATTGCGCGCTGCGGTCGCTAGGCCGCGCGCGTTCGAGCGCATCGAGTGCGGATTCGATCTGTTCGAGAAGGCGTTGAATTTCGTCCCGCTCGTTCGGGCCGGGATTCTCCTGCAGCCGCTCCAATAGCTGTTGCTTCCGGGCAAGCAGGGTCGCAACCGTTGTCATCGGATGATATCCTCCACGTTTGCCTATCCTTGCCATGCGACTCGCCGCAAATCTCCAGCTTGGCTCGTTGCGTAGCCTTGCGAAAATCTGGAGAGACATCATGGGCTCTCGTGCAAATGGCTGCTCACTTTCGAACGATGCAACAGTTCGACCACTTCCTGATCTGAAGTCTGACGGAAATCCCGGTAATTCAGGCCGACCGCATAGAATGGATCGGGGGTGGCCAGACAAATGATTTCGTCGGCCTCAGAATTGAGATCGGCGAGGGAGTCCTTTGGTGCGACCGGCACCGCAAGCACCAGGCGGCTTGGCTTTGCCCTGGCGAGTGCCTTCAGGACTGCTTTGACGGTTCCGCCGGTCGCGATCCCGTCATCGATCACGATGGCCGTCCGTCCGGCAACGTCGATCGGCGGTTCGCCGTCCCGGTAGAGGTGACGGCGGCGTTCGATCTCAGCCAGTTGGCGGGATGTCTCCGCCTCCAGGTAGGCGTTTCCGGGCTGGACCGCGCGAACGATCTCGTCGTTCAAGACGATCTGCGGGTGGGCACCGTCTACCACCGCGCCAAGCCCAAGCTCGTCGTGGCCGGGTGCACCGATCTTGCGCACGAGCGCGACGTCGAGCGGTGCAATCAAGGCCTGTGCCACCTCGAAAGCGACGGGTACGCCGCCGCGCGGCAGCGCGAGTACCACCGGGTGTTGGTCCTTGTATTTCATGAGTAGCGGCGCGAGGCGTCGGCCAGCCTCGCGCCGATCCGCGAACACCATATCGTCCGGCGCGCTCTGCAATGGCGAAGACAAGAATCGGCCGAACCATCGCTTGGCGTGTTGCATGACCTGCTCCAACGTGCCGGGTTCTTCAAAAAGATGGCTCGCTCCCGGCACGATGACGAGGTCCTTCTCGCACGAAAGCTGCTCGAAAGCGGACTGGTTGAGAGGGATCACTGGCCGATCGGCCCCGCCCACGATCAACAATGTCGGTGCGCCGACGGCCCGCAATGCCTCACCGGCGAGATCCGGGCGACCGCCGCGTGAAACAACTGCCGCGACGTTCTGCCCTTCGGCGGCCGCCACCAGGGCCGCGGCCGCACCTGTGCTCGCCCCGAAATAGCCGAAGGGCAGTGAACCCAATTCGGGTTGATTGCGGGTCCACTCGGCAGCTTCGGCGAGCCGAGAGGCCAGCAGCCCGATATCGAACACGTTGCGACGGTTCCGCTCTTCCTCGACCGTGAGAAGATCCAGCAATAGGGTGGCGAGACCGACCTTTCGAAGTCCCGCCGCCACTTGATTGTTGCGCGGGCTCGTTCGGCCGCTGCCGCTACCATGGGCGAAGATCACGATGCCGGTCGCGACGTTGGGCACACCAAGTATCGCCGCAAGACGATGCGGCCCGATCGAGACTTCGCCAAGTTGGTCTTTTCCGGACATCATGATCAGAACCCGAACGGATACGTTTCTGCCGCGCCTTTGGCCGGCTTCGCCGCAAGCGGGGTCACGGCCTGCGTCTCCTCAAACCAAACGAATGCGTCGAATTGTTCCGGAAGCACCGCCTGGAAATAATGGCTGAGTAATTCCGTTTCGGGGCGGTAGACGACGCCAATCGCCCGTTCAAGCCGCGGCCCCGCCAAGGCCTCGCGCAGACCGCTTCGGCCGGGCGGCCGCCAATCGGTCAATGATCGTGCAAGCCCCGTGCGTCGGAACAGGTATTCATAGCTATCGTCGCGCGCCGGCCGCACTGACTTGATCTGCATCCGGCCACCCCAGTCGGAGGCGGCTGCGACCGTCCCACGATCGGTGCCGAAGCCGATCATGATAGCCTCGTCGTCATAGGCATTGCGCGTGAGTTCTCCGATGTTGAACTCGCCGGCCCAGCCCATGGAGGTAGCTGCGGCATTTCCGATATGGGAATTGTGCGCCCAGACCACGGCTTTGGCCTGCGGCCCACGCCGCTGCATCAGATATTGCAGCGTGTCGAACATGTGCCGATCGCGCAGATTCCACGATTCCGTCGAACCGCGATACATGATGCGGTAATACTGCTCCGCCGCCCGTACGATGCGCGCATTTTGTGCCGCGTTGAAGAAGGCTTCGCCATCGTGCCCGGCATAGGTAAGACGACTCTCGAGCAACTCGCGCAACTGCGCGACCACCTCATCTTCGCAAGTGTCCCGGCCCGAGTGGACAGCACGGCCATAAAGCGCGGGATCCGATTGCCAAGGTGTTAGACAGCTATAGCGTTCGCGCGCTGCGCGGGCGCGCTCCGGGTCCACCCGTTCGAGATAGTCGATCACGGCCGCGATCGAGCCGCTGAGGCTGTAGACATCGAGGCCTCGAAACTCGACGCGCTGCGCCATCGGGCGCGCGTCGTTATGGATTCGCAGAAAATCGATGAACGCGCTTACCTCGACATTGCGCCACATCCAGGTCGGAAAGCGTTCGAACGGCCGCTCCCCGGGCGATCCGGGTGGTAGTTGCCGTGCCAGCCGATCGAGGGTCGCCGCATCCGGCCAGTCGGCCTCGACCGCGACGATGTTGAAACCGTGCCGCTCGATCAACTGGCGCGTGATCGCCGCACGCGCCCGATAGAATTGCGATGTGCCATGCGTCGATTCGCCGAGCAGAACGACTTTCGCGGGAGAAAACCGCTCGAAATAAGATCCGAAATCGTCGCGTTCGGGTGCAGGGAGGTGCTCACCGGCCCGATGCAGGAGCTCGATCAATTCGCGCTCGGTCTGCTCGCGAATGCGCTCGGCTGCTGGTGAGAGGGCCATGCCGAATTCCTTCCGTGATGGTGGTTCGGCGCTCCATTAGCGTTACCGGTGCGCGACCCCCGCACCCAGGGCGGGTCGATCGGCAAGCTGACGATCGCTGTTCTTCATGTGCGCAACTCACCCCGCTCCTGGACGTTCCTTCGCATCGGCCGGAGGAGCCGATGCTCGCAAGGATCTGTCTCGCAAGGATCTGTCTCCGGGCGTTTGCAGCCGAACGGTGATAGCAGGAGGTCCGTACCCCGAATGGACAAGTCAGAGCGATCTCACACTTTGGCGGACTTCATCTGGAACCGAGGCACGCCTCGCACATTGGACTCAGTGGAGTTTCCAGCCGACCCGCGTTTGGGTGGGTTCAGATGAGGTCTTATGCCATGCGTTTTCGGCGGGAATGCTTGTGCGCGGTTTTCCTGCTATGCGCGTCGGTTGCGCCAATAGCAGGGAGGGAAGCTCGGCAATTCCCTGTGGGGCAACCGATTGCTGGAGACGGCCATCACATCGACCCCGGCGGTTTGTTATTCCATGGGAATTACTGTGGCCCGGGCAACCGACCAGGAACTCGCCCTGTTGACGCTCTGGATGCTGCTTGTATGCGCCACGATGCCTGCGGACGTTCGAATGCCCTTCCGAGCTGCGCTTGCAACGCAAGACTTCAATATGAAGCAGCATCAATCGCGCGCAATCCCGCACAACCGCCGGATATTCAGTTCTTGGCCTCTTTCACAGCAGCCGGAGCGGGCTTATTGCTGTGCCAGCCGTCTTCACAAGTTTATCGAGAACCGTTCAGCCGATCGGCGCGAGGCAATCGGTTGACAAACGGCTTCCGGACGACTGATCCATTTCGGTAAGTGGATCGCATGAATGGAAACGTGACCCGAAATATCATCATTCAATACGCTGTGGGTGGTATGCGCGGGCTACGATCTCGCTGCCGTATCTGTGGGACGTCTAGCCGCATCACCCAATTGGAACCGGGTGCCGTTTGGCGAATTCAGCATCCATCTGCGACATCAGCGGAGGCGAGATCATGGCGACATGTGAAACCTGCGGCAATGATTATGACAAGACCTTTCAGGTCTCGATGAACGGCAAAGCGCATACGTTCGATAGTTTCGAATGCGCCATTCACGCGCTCGCGCCGACCTGCGAACATTGTGGAATCCGTATCGTCGGACACGGCCTGGAGAAGGCCGGTACGTTTTTCTGTTGCGAGCATTGCGCCCAAGACGAGGGTGTCAAAGGCCTGCGTGATCGAATCTAGCCCGCGCGCCTGACGCCGGTGGTTGAACCGGGATCTCTGATTTTCCGGGAACGGTTTGACCGCCAGTTGATTTCACAATCGCCGCGTTTGATGGCGTGGTGGTGATGCGAGAATGTGCCTGCAAGGGTGATCGCTTTAAGGGTGATCGCTTTGCTCATTGTGGAATCTTCGAAAAGATCCGCGCGGGATCGTGGCCTTTCATTTTGCATCCAGCCTTGAGCGTTCTGCGTCGGATGGCGATAGCTGAATCGCCTTTACCGCCGACGGCAAGCAACCGAGGGAAATCGGATGTTGACATCCATTCTTGTTCATATCGAACCGGATCACATATCGCGCAACCGCCTCGAATGCGCCGCGCAAGTCGCGCGTCGTTTTAACGCCAAACTGATCGGTGTAGCCGCAGCTCAGCTGCGGGCACCGTTGGTCGATAATTACGGCGGAGTTGCCATCGCAGTCGAGATGGAGGCAGAAGAGGAGCGCATTCGAACGGGGTTTAAAAACTCGGAGGCCAGTTTCCGGAACTCTCCCGCGGTCGACGGGCTGCAAATTGAATGGCGCTCCATGTTTGGGTTGCCCGAAGACGTAGTAGTACGCGAAAGCCGTGCGGCCGATGTCATTGTTCTCGGCCGGGCCCCCGCCCAGCTTGGCGTTTTCAGCTTAATGGACTTAGGCGACGTGCTGATGCACGCTGGCCGACCGGTGCTGGTTGTCCCAGACGGAACACGGAGCCTGGATGCGAAGCGCATCGTCGTCGGCTGGAAGGATACGCGAGAAGCGCGCCGCGCATGTCACGATGCGCTGCCGTTGCTTCAGAAGGCCGATCTCGTATCGGTCGTCGAAGTCGTCGATGAATCTGAAATCGAGGCTGCCAAAGCGAGGGTCACGGACGTTGCGGCGTTTCTTGGCCGTCATGATGTCCGCGCAGACGCGGAGCCGCGTGTGCGCGCGGAACGATCGGTGGCGGACGCACTCATGCTAGCGGCGGAGCAACGCGATGCCGATTTGATTGTCGCAGGTGCATATGGACATACGCGGCTGCGCGAATGGGTGTTTGGCGGCGTCACGTCCGACTTGCTGACAGGCAGTCCAAAGTGTTCCTTCCTCGCGCACTGATGAGCAAAGACGCCATCGTCGATGCACCGACGAATATTGTGCAGCCGAAATTCGGCGCGTTCTGGGATGCCTGGCGATATAGGGGTAAAGCGCGGCAACCCGTGATGGCGATGGGCTTCGCCGCCGGGCTGAGCTGGTCGAAACCTATTGTCGCCGAGGCGCGAAAAAATTGCGCCGACCGCGGAACGGCAACCAGCGCGCCTCGTTATTTAGTCAGTGAGTGGTCGACGGAATGACAAGCCAGACGAGAGCAACGGCAAATCAAACCAAAGATCGTTTCACAAGCCCCGTCAGATTACTACGGTAACTGGCGGGGTCGTTTTGTCTTTGCGGGACTCACTGCGGCAAGGTCAGCAGGAGCCAGGTGCCCGCGGCCACACAGGCAATGCCGGCAGCGCGCGCGATCCAGCTTCCCACCGGCGTCAGTTTCTCCAAAAGTACAAGCAGCGCCAAAAGCGCGATCCAGAGCACGTTCATCACTCCGCCCACGAACAACAGCGCCATCAAAACCCAGCAGCAGCCGACACAATAGCCTCCGTGCCGAACGCCCAGCAGCAGGCAGCCTCGCAGGTCGCCGCGAAAGCCGCCGTGGCGCATCAGGAACAGAAACGGCGACTGGCATTGGGCGAGACAGACGTCTTTGAGCCGTGTCCATTGATAGGCGCCCGCCGCGATCAGCACGATGGCGCCGAGCAGGTTGTTCGCGATCGCCATCCGGGGATCCAGCAGGGCGGCCCGCTCGATCGCCCATTGGAGCAAGGTGGCTGCCAGCGAAAAGCCGCACCAGGCGAGGAGATAACCGGCGGCAAACCAGCCGGTCGCGGCGAATGGCTTGCCCTGCGCTTTGCCCTGTCGACCTACGCGGGCGTACATCAGGATCATGGGCGCGGCCGAGGGAGCCATCATTCCGACCATCATTACCGCCCACATCAGAAACACATAGGCGAACTCGATCGTTCGCCACGGCTCGTCGGCTGGCAGCATGATTCCGATCCCGGCCGGGATCATCCGGAATTCGGTCATGTCCATGCCGCCCATGTCCATGTCGTTGGCGAGCCAGAGCACATAGCTCCATGCTAGCGCGACAATGAGGCCGATCGCGCTGCCGACGATCCAGCGATCGCGCCGCAGCACGCTTTCCAGGGGGCTGTCCGTCATTTGCGATCGATGTTGTGCGATCGATGTTGCCGGCCGCTGATGCAGGCCGGTATCGGGAGTTTACATCACGCCTGGTTCGACCAGCGGATCGGCGCATAGAGGCCGTTCCTGCCGGAATTATCCCAGTGCATGCCATGATCGCTGAAGGTATTGCCGGCGGCGCCGACGGCCATCACCATGGCGTCGGGGCTGACCGGATGGCCGATGTTCGTCCACATCTCGCCGCTCGGATGCATGGTCGGTAGGGGATCGACGGACATGTGCAGGATGCCGGGAATTTCCGCGGACCGCGTCTTGCCGTCGATCCGGAACGTGATCGGGACCTTGCGCACGCCCAGGTTCTTGCTGATCAGCGGCGCGAACGCGGCCATCGGGCCGCCGGCACCGCCGGTGAAGATTGCAGCCAGGGCCTCGGTCTGCTCATCATTGGCGCGCTGATCGATATAGGCGGCCACCGACCAGTCTCCGTCTGCCATGACCCCAGGTGCGTGGAGGATGACGAGCACATTCAGCTCGTCGAGCACGATATCGCCATAGCGGCCGCTCTCGATGTGGAAGATCAGCGGTACGTTGCAGAAGCCCTCGGTCGGTCGCGCGGTCAACGGGGGCGCCGCCGACACCAGGCAGGGACACACGATGCTGCAACTGCAATTCTCGAAATAGTCACCGGAAAGGTGCCATGGGACATCCGCCATTGCTGTCTCCCGCTTGGCCGAACCCGATAGATGCTTTCGAATGAGCTACGTAGAGTTGAAAATTACGCTTCGTGGCGAAGCACCGCAAGCCGATTCCACTATCGAAATGCGTCGAGGAGGGTGAGCGCGGCGAAGTTCTCTATTCCCCTGACGCCGGAGTTCCCTCAGTTCGCCCGTGCTGAGGGGTCCGACAGGTACGGTCGAAACTCGGCAGCTCGATCTGTGCGGCCGCCGGCATGAACACCCTCGCCGGATGGCTGAAGATCTCGAACGCGTTTCCCCGGATGGTGAGGATGACGGCGATGCCCCTTCCATGGCGAGAGCGCCAGCAAGCTTGTCGAGAGCGTTGTGTCGGCCCACGTTCTCGCGCACCATTATGGTCCTGCTGATGCCCACAAGGTCAGGGGTGGCGGACGATGAGAGACAGCGCGTCGGAAGTTGCCGAGATCAGCGACGCCGTTCACTTGTGCATCGACATGCAGAACATCTTCGCGCCCGGCGGCTTGTGGGCGACGCCCTGGATGGAACGCGTCCTGCCGACCATCGCCTCGATCGTTTCGCGCCGTCCGGCCAGAACGATCTTCACGCGATTCATCACGCCCCAAGACCCGGAAGATCGTCCGGGACAATGGCGGAGCTATTTTCATCGCTGGCGACAGGCGACCCGCAAGCATCTGCCTCCGTCCGCTCTCGAACTCCTGCCGGCCCTGTGCCGGTTCGTTCCTCCCGCAGCTGTCATCGACAAGCCGGCCTATTCCGCGTTCAGCAATCCCGGCCTCGCCAGCCTGCTGATCGACAAGAACGTCGGCACGGTCGTGATCACGGGCGCAGAGACGGACGTCTGCGTGCTCTCGACGGTCCTGAGCGCCGTCGATCTCGGCTTTCGGGTCGTCATCGTCGAGGATGCGCTGTGCAGCTCGTCCGACGTCGGCCACGATGCGCTCATGACGATGTACCGCACCCGCTTTCACGGCCAGGTCGATCTGATGACCGCCGAGGAATTGGCGGAGTTCTGGCGCGAGTAGGATGCGAAGCGGATAAGGTTCGCCCAGCAGGGGACTGAAGAACAAGATCCACACCACCGTCGCCAACGTCACGCCGAACGAAATGCTGGCCAAGCAGCATCGCAAGATGGCGGAGCCGGGCACGGCGAAGTCGTGGAACGACGCCGTCGCAATCTGCGCGCAGCAGCGCGGCCAATCCCGCGGACCGACAAAGGAGGATGCCGATTCACATAGCCTAATGCGCGAAGCTTCCCAAGCCGTCAGATTGGTTCGGCTGGAAAAAGGGGGCTGCGATGGCGATGGATCGCGTCGAACAGGCTTTTGTCGCAACGGCAATCACGGGTTTCCTCTTGATGGTGGGAGCAATGGTGTGGATGATGATGGGCTGACGGCGGGAAGGGGTTATGTCTTGCGCGTCATGCTGCCTTACGCAGCCGTGGTCCTGTGCCTGGCGGTGACCGCTTGGCTCGCTTTCGCGCATCTGTTCTGATCGCCGTTCTGCTCAACCTTGCGGATCGGCGATGAGCGCGGCCAGCCTCCGTGCCATAGCCGGCAGATCGATCGGCTTTTCCAGGATCGGCACGTCGTGAAATTCCGGACTGATTGTGACCTTGTCGTATCCGGTCGTGAAGATGAAGGGTACGCTCCTTGCCTTCAACTCACGGGCGACCGGAAAGATCATCTCACTGCGGATGTTCACGTCGAGCACGGCGGCATCCAGGATGCTGCCGTCGTGCAGGATCCTGAGTGCGTCGTGGAGATCACCCGCCGGGCCAGCGACGTCTGCGCCGAGCGCGCGACATGCCTTGCCAATGTCATCGGCGAGAAAATATTCGTCCTCGACAATGAAGATCCGCCGCCCGCTGAGCGACGCCCGCGGACGTGACGGCATGCTGCCCGACATCGCCATGGTGCCTCCCATGCTTCCTTTTCGGTCCATAGGAACATAGGGCGGTGACCCGCCTTGGTACAAACGATGCAAACGAAGGCGGGTTCCATGAGCAACCACGACATCATCGTCATCGGGGGCTCGGCCGGCGCGACCGCACCGCTGAAGCAGATCCTGGGCCGCCTGCCGCCGGATCTGCCGGCAGCCGTTTTCGTCGTCCTGCACATCCCGGCGCAGGGCATCGGCATTCTCTCGACGGTCGCCAGCAGCGCCGGGCCGCTTCCGGTCCGGCAAGCCGAAAACGGCATGAAGATCGAGCCCGGCCAGGTTTATCTGGCCGCACCGGACCATCATCTGCTGCTGTCCCAGGATCACGTGTCCCTCGGGCGCGGTCCGCGCGAGAACATGGTGCGGCCGGCCATCGACGCCTTGTTTCGCTCGGCCGCCATCAGTTACGGCCCGCGCGTCATCGGCGTGCTCCTCAGCGGCCTGTTGTCCGACGGTGCGGCCGGTCTCAGCGCCATCAAGCGTTGCGGCGGGATCTCGGTGGTGCAGGACCCCTCGGACGCCATCGCCGATGAAATGCCAAGAAGCGCCCTGGAGGCGACCATCGTCGATCTTTGCGTCCCCGGCGCCGGAATGGGCGACGTTCTGTCCGATCTCGCCAGGGAGGTTGCGGGCGCCGCACTGCCGATCCCGCCGGAGATCCGGCTCGAGGTCGAGATCGCGGCCGGCGAACGGATCGGCAGTGACAAGCTCACATCGGTGGCCGATCCGGTTGCGCTGACCTGCCCGGCCTGCGGGGGCGTGCTGTCCGAGATCAAGGCATCGCATCCGATGCGCTTCCGTTGCCAGGTCGGTCACGCCTTCACCATCGACGTCCTCGCAAAAGAGCAGGAGGGGCAAGTGGATGAAGCCCTGCGGGTCGCGCTGCGCATCATCGAGGAGCGGGCTGAGCTGGTGCAGCGCATGGCCGCCGACGGCCGGCGCAGCGGCCGGCCTGCGGTTGCCGAGATGTACCAGACGCGGGCGGCCGAATATCGCGAATATGCCGACATGATCCGGCGGGTCGTGCTAAAGTCCCTCGATCCTCCGGCTCGCAAGCGGGAGGCTTGAGGGTCGCCATGACCATTTCCCTCGCCGAATGGACCGAGCAGCTCGATTCCGAGCGCCGCCATCTGATCAAGGCCGATCGGGATATCGAGGAGGGTTGGCAGCGCATCCGCGACCAGGAGGACCGGGTCCGTGAACTCAGTGCCGGCGGCTGCGATGCGGGCCAGGCGGAGCGGTTGGTCGAGGCGCTGAAGCAGACCCTGACGCAATGGCTGCGCCATCGCGTCCTGATCGAGCAGCGTATTGCCTATCTTCGGCAGCAAGTCGACCCGGAGTGATCCGGGGGGCGTTGAAAGGCCGCCTGAAATCGGCGCCGAGTTCGTACATAAAGTCGAGTTGCCGCTCGACGCTGCGGCGCAAACGATCGTTCTCACGGAGCAGCCGGCGGGCGGTGGCGGTGGCGTCCTCGGCCCGCCTGATCAGGGCCGCGAGTTCTTCCGACGTCTGCATGACGGGGCTCCTGCCGTAGGCAACTATGGGCCTTTGGTCGGGAATAGACAACGATGCTCGCTGTATGGAACGCAGCGTGACGTTTCCGGCTTTCACCTGTTGGGGTAACATCAGTTCTGCTATTTGCGGCGAGCGGGCGTCCGCTGGTTCCCGTCACTGAATGAGAGCTACCGAGACCATGCATGAAGTCGGCGACCAGCCGGTCGAAAGAGAGCGCCAGATCAGCCCCCCGCTGATCATCGGGGTGGGTGCCCCGCCGACCGCTCTGGATAGCATCAAGCGCTTCTTTGCCAAGCTGACCGTAGGAGCCGACCAGGCCATCGTGCTGGCGCTTCAACATCATGAGGCCCTCGACGAGCCGCGGCTGCGCCAGATCCTGCAAAATTCCAACGGCGGCAAGATCTCCGACGTCGGCGACGGCCAGACCATCGAGGGCGGCACGATCTATCTGTGCCCGCCGGCGATGATCACGACGATCCAGGGCGGTCGCTTCGCGGTGCGCGAGGCCGAGCAGGCGCCCGGCGAGCGGGCCACGATCGACAGCTTCCTGGTGTCCCTGGCGGAAGAACGCGCCGAGCAATCGATCGGCGTGATCCTGTCCGGCATCGGCGGCGACGGCACGCTGGGTGCCGCGACGCTGAAGGACCACGGTGGTCTCGCCATCGCCGAAAAGGGGGCGAGTGACGAGGCTGACCATCTGAAGGACGCCAATACGCCGGCGGCGATCGCCGATTATGTGCTCTCTCCGGAAGAGATCGCCGAGCACATCCAGGTCTATGCCCGTCATTTGCGGCGGCTGGACGCCAAGCAGGGGTTCGACGAGGTGCTGGCCGCTGCAGCGACCTCGCTCGCGCGCGTCGCCGATATCCTACGCAGCAAGACCGGCAATGATTTCCACGGCTACAAGCAGAACACCTTCCTGCGCCGCGTGCAGCGGCGGATGCAGGTGGTCCAGATCGCCGATATTTCCGCCTATGTCGATTTCCTGCGCAACGATAAGGACGAGGCGCAGCACCTCTTCAACGACCTCTTGATCGGCGTCACCGAATTCTTCCGCGACAAGCGCGAATTCGAGGTGCTGGAGAAGCAGATCGTCCCGAAGCTGTTCGAAGGCAAGGACGCGAGCAAGCAAGTACGCGTCTGGGTTCTCGGCTGCGCCACCGGAGAGGAGGCCTATTCGATCGGTATCCTCCTGCGCGAGCACATGGCCAAAATGGACTCCGCGCCGCAGGTTCAGATCTTCGCTACCGACATCGACGGACGGGCGCTGGCGACCGCGCGCGTCGGCCGTTACCGCACCAAGATCGAGGCGGACATGACCAGCGAGCGCCTGGCGCGCTGGTTCGTGCGCGAGGGCGATACCTATTGCGTGGTCAAGGAGCTGCGCGAGATGTGCATCTTCTCGCAGCACAACGTGATCAAGGACGCACCGTTCTCGAAGCTCGATCTCGTCTCCTGCCGCAACCTGCTGATCTACCTCAATGCCGAATTGCAGAACCGGGTGATCCCGCTATTCCACTTCGCGCTTCTGCCGGATCGCTTTCTGTTCCTCGGCAATTCCGAGAACGTGACGCGGCATCCGAAACTGTTCGTGCCGATCGACCGCCGCGCCCGCATTTTCAAGAAGCTCGAGACCGGAACGCGGCTGCCGCCGGAATTTCCGATCACCGCCGCTGCGGGGAGGGCAGCAGCCGTCGAGGTGCCGCCGTCGCGCTCGTTCCGCCCCGACGTCGGGCTGGAGCGCCGCGCGCAACGGATCGCGGAGCGCTACGCCCCCGCCTATGTCATTACCGACGGTAACTTTCAGGTCCTGCACTTTTCCGGGCGCACCGGCCGCTACATCGAGCCGACGGCAGGCGCCGCCACGCTCGACCTGCTTCAACTCGTCCATCGCGATCTCCGCCTGGAACTGCGCACGGTGCTCAGCCGCGCGGCGGAGACCAACGAGCCCGCCCATACCGAGCAGGTGCAGCTCGGCGACAACGGCCATCGCATTCTCATCGACATCACGGTGGAGCCGATCCAGGATGGCGGCAGCGGCCACCGCAATTTCGTCGTCCTGTTCAAGGACGGCCCGGTGCGCACCATCGGTGCCGACGAGAGCAAGCCCAATGCGCTGGTGCAGACCGAGCATGTCGAGCGCATCGAAGGCGAGCTGCGGGCGACGCGGGAGCGCCTCCAGGCAACCATCGAAGAGCTCGAAAGCACCAACGAGGAGCTGAAGTCCTCGAACGAGGAATACCAGTCGCTCAACGAAGAGCTTCAGTCCGCAAACGAGGAGCTCGAAACCTCACGCGAGGAATTGCAGTCGGTCAACGAGGAGCTGACCACCGTGAACGGCGAGCTGGCTCACCGCGTCCAGGAATTGACGCGCGCCACCAGCGACCTCGAGAATTTCCTGGAGAGCACGCAGATCGCGACCGTGTTCCTCGACAACGATTTGCGCGTGATGAACTTCACGCCGGCGATCGCGCAGGTTCTGCATCTCGTCGAAACCGACACGGGCCGCCCCATCGCGCACATCAAGGCGCGCATCCCGATCGAGGAGCTCTACGACGACATTCGCGGCGTGCTGCGGACGCTTGCCAGCGCCGAGCGCGAGCTGAGGGCGCCAGACAGCGGTACGCGCTACATCGTGCGCATCCTGCCCTATCGCAGTATCGACAATTTCATCGCCGGGGTCGTCATCACCTTCGTCGACATCACCGCCATTACCCGCGCCGAGGAGCGCCAGCGCCTGCTGCTGGCCGAACTCCAGCATCGGGTCCGCAACACGCTGGGCGTGGTGCGCTCGATCGCCCGTCGCACGGCCGATTCGAGCTCGACGGTCGAGGAGTTCGCTTCCCATCTCGATGGCCGGCTCAACGCATTTGCCCGTACCCAGGCGCTGGTGACCCGCGATCCTGAAGGTGGTGTAGATCTCGAATACCTCGCCGTCGAGGAGCTGCTGGCCTATAATGCCAGAGAAGGCGAGCAGGTGCGTGTCACCGGTCCCACGGTGCGTTTTCAGTCGAAGGCAGCGGAAACCTTTGCGCTTGCCATTCACGAGCTCGCGACCAACGCGCTGAAATACGGCGCCCTCAGCCGGCCGATAGGTCGCATCGAGATTTCCTGGCGGATTGAGCAGAGCGCCGAGCCGGCGCAGCTTGTGTTCGAGTGGCGGGAGCGCGGCGGGCCGCCGGTTGCGCCGCCGCCGCACAAAGGATTTGGGACCGAGCTTCTGGAGCGCACACTCGCGTTCGAGTTCAAGGGGCAGACCACGATGGCATTCAATCCCAAGGGACTGCAATGCACGATCACCATTCCCCTCAGCAAGCGGGCGTTTCATACGCCGGCGGTGGCCAGCTGATGCCCTTGTCGACGCTAGATCGCAGTCTGGTGGAGCCGGTCATTCGCCGGCTGAACGTGCTGCGGCCGTTGTCGACTGAGGCCCGCACCTCGCTCGAATACGCGATGCTCGAGGGAATCCAGCGCGCAGGATCGGGCGAGGATCTGATCTCGGAGGGCGATCCGGTCGACAGTGTCCGCCTCGTGCTGTCGGGCTGGCTCTGCCGCTACAAGATGCTCGAAGACGGTCGGCGCCAGATCGTCAATTTTCTCTTTCCCGGCGAAAGTTGCGACGCGCACGCGTTCCTGCTGTCGGTGATGGATCATTCCATCGCGGCGATGACGCCGGTCGTCTACACCGAAATCAGGCGCGCGCGGTTCGAGGGTCTGGTTGCGAGCGACCGCGCGCTGGCAGAAGCGTTCTGGTGCGAGACCCTCGTCAACACCGCCATCCAGCGCGAATGGGCTATCAATCTCGGCCGCCGGGTGGCCTTTGAGCGCGTGGCCCATTTGTTCTGCGAGATCATCGAACGGCTGCGTCCCGTCGGGATGGTCGACGGCAATTCCTGCGTGATGCCGGTGACGCAAATGGATCTTGCGGACGCCACCGGGCTGTCGGTGGTCCATCTCAACCGCACGGTCCAGGAGCTGCGTGCCTCGGGCCTGATCGTGCTGCGCGATCGCACGCTGACCGTCACCGATCTCGATGCGCTCAAGGACGCGGCGCTGTTCTCGCCGAGCTATCTGCAACTGTATCGGCGGGGCTGAGGGCTCTCTCGCTTGGGACCGGCTCGTAGGTCTTCGGCCGAGGAACGTACCCGGTCGACGGGTTCCGAGATCCTTGATCGAGGTTAGCGTGCGCGGAAGATTTTGAGCGGGTGGCTGGTTTTGAGCAGTTTACGTAACTTACGTAAAGGCGCGTTCGTCCCGAAGCTTCTATCGTCGTTCCATGAACGACCTCCTGCTGGCCCGCGCTGCGCGCGCGATCGAAGCGAGCCGCGCCCTCCGGGCGCAGCGCAGAGTGGTCGCGGATCAGCTTGATGATGCCACGCGCGAGGCGCGCCGAGTGGTGATGGAAAGCGCGATGTTGCGCTCGGAGATCAAGGCCCTTCGCGACAACCGGGAAGAGTAGAGCCTCCGATGCCTTGCCTCCGATGCCTTGCCAGGCATGGAGAAACCGTTCGCGGTCCGGAACGTTGAGCCTTCGCTCCGGTCTGGCTATGGAAGCCACCAGAGAAGACGCAACGGCGCGCTTTGCCCATGAACAGGGAGAACTCCTCATGTTGACGCGGCATCGTGTTAAGCAAACGGATGCACTGGAAATGCGCCTGGCCGCGGAAGCCGAGCGGCTTCGCGAGCAGGCCAAGTCGCTTCCGCCCGGCGCTGCACGCGACGAGATATTGCGTAAGGCGCGTCAGGCGGAAACCGGTTCCCAGATGACCGAGTGGCTGCGGTCGCCGGGGCTACAGCCGCCGGAATAGAAGCGGCCGATCGGGACGTGCGGCACGCACCGGGATGAGTGCGCCAGTCAACGGCGCTTCGCCGCTTTGCGCGGCGCTTGTACGCGGGATTTGCTACGCGGGATTTGCCTTGCGTGGTCCTTTGCGGCCGATCGGTGAGGTCGCGCGAGCAAAAAAAACGCGCCATTAACTTATTGAAATGCGGAACCCGCGGTTGCGGCCGAAGCTGCAAATGATGCCGGCTGGGCCACCCAACCGGCAGGAGCCTTGATTGACAAGAAACCTGAGCCCCGGCGCCCGACCTCCCGCCGGGGCCGATTTCCTTACACCCGAATTGCTCAGTGAAAGCCAATGACCGCCAAACGCAATCGCAGGAAACAGACCCAATCGCTCCAGGAGCGGCTGGCGATGTTCGCCGAAACCGCCCGCGAGCGCGCGCGCAGCCTGCCGCCCGGCAAGGAGCGCGACCTGCTGCTTCGCCGCGCCAGGCAGAACGAAATGACCTCGACCCTGACGGACTGGCTGAGCACGCCCGTCTACCCGAGACGAGGACCGTGACGAGCTTCGGTTCTGATTCAATCAGAACCGATGATGCTCTAGCGCAACGAGGAACCGCGCGCTGCGCCCCGGGTTGGTCGGTCTGGTCCGACTTCGCCAGGAGCCAGCATGACGGAAGCCGACGTTCGCAAGGGGATGCCGCCCGTCAAGCTGTCGCGCGAGGCGTTCGAGCGGCGTTACAGAAGCCAGTTTGTCGATCCCGCCTTTGCACCGCTCCAGCGCGAGCTCGATGCCATCGTCGGCGCGGCCTGGGATGCCTACAGCCATTCGCGCAAGGCCCCGCTGACGCGCAAGGCGGGCGCCGGCTTCTCCGATCCCGACTATGACATCGCCGTCGACTGGCTCGATGCGCGCGCGCAAATCCTGGCGGCACAGCGACGCCATGACGATGCGGACGAGACCCCGCGCATCCTGATCATCAACGGCTCGGCCCGCAGCGAGCACACCTGTCCCGGCGAAATGTCCAAGACCTGGCGTCTGGTCAAGCTCGCCGAGCCGGTCTTCACCGAGATGGGGTTTGCCATCGACATCCTCGATCTGTCGCGCCTCGCTTCGGAGTTCGGCAAGAATATCCATCCCTGCAAGTCCTGCGTCGGAACCGCGATGCCGCTCTGCCATTGGCCGTGCAGCTGCTATCCGGACTATTCGCTGGGGCAGGTCGGCGACTGGATGAACGAGATCTATCCGCTGTGGGTCGCGGCCCACGGCATCCTGATCGTGACGCCGGTGAACTGGTATCACGTGCCCGCCGGGCTCAAGGCGATGATGGACCGCATGGTCTGCGCCGACGGCGGCAATCCCGATCCGACCTCGACCCACGGCAAGAAGGCGGACGAGGCCAAGGCGCTGGAGCTGAAGGGCTGGCCGTATCCGCGCCATCTCGCTGGCCGTCATTTCGGCCTCGTCGTTCACGGCGACGCCGTCGGCGCCGAGGGCGTGCGCCGCGCCTTGTCCGACTGGCTGACTGACATGCAGCTGATCTCGGCGGGCCGCTTCGCCGAGCTCGACGGCTATGTCGGCTACATGGAGCCATACGCCACCTCGCACCGCGCGCTCGATGACGACGGCGAATTCCAGAAACAGGTGCAGAACGCCGCGCGCGCATTGGGCAACGCGGTCCGGCTGGCGCGGAGCGGACAGCTCCGCGAGCCCGGTGCGGGCCTTTCCGATCCGAATCCAAAATGACCGTGCTCGCGTTCCGGGAACGAAGGGCGTTGCCTGATCTTGGTTGTGCGGCGCCGGCTGACGCGCAACTGGAGAGAAAACGGATGGCTCAATCTGAAGACATGACGCGCTGCATCGCGCTCTGCATGAGCTGCTACCAGACATGCCTCGGCACGGCGATGAACCATTGCCTCGAGACCGGCGGCAGGCACGTCGAGCCCAAGCATTTCCGGCTGATGATGGCGTGCGCCGAAATGTGCCGGACGGCGGCGCACTTCATGCTGATCAACACGCCGCATCACCGGCATATTTGCGGCGAATGCGCCGAAATCTGCACCGAATGCGCCGAGGATTGCGAGCGGATCGGCGGCATGGACGAGTGTGTCGCCATGTGCCGCTCCTGCGCACGATCCTGCCGTGCGATGGCGGCCTGAGGACAAAGTCCATGCTGGAAGAGAAGCTCAAGGAAGCCATCATTGGCGAACTGCAGCGGCAGGCGGCGAACCGGCCGCAATCGCTCAAGGTTCAGGACGGAGACGATCTGAAAAGCTCGGAGGAGCTGATCGTCAACGGCAAGATCGACCTTGCCGCGCTGGTCATGGTGATCGCGGGATCGGTCGCGGGCGGACCCTAAGTTCGGCCGGTCAACGCGCCCTCAGCCATATTCCTCGCCGATGCCGTATTCCCGGTAGATCTCCAGTGGATCGAGGTCGGGAAACAGCCGGCATTTGGCCTGGGCGAGGTGCAGGCTCACCGCCGCCGGCTCCTTGCCGTTCGAGAGTATCTTGCGGATGTCGTCCATATGCGCGTTCGGCTGGTGCTTGCTTTCGAGCTGCTCCAGCGCGACCAGCGCAGTCGCCAGCGCCTCGGTCAGAACCCAGTCGTCGTGGCCGGTGATTCCCTTCTTCGGCATCGGCAGACCCCACATGTGGCGGCGGTAGTCTATCGCGGCTTCCGCCAAATCTCCATTGAGCCGTTGCGCCCCACCGGCGTGGATCGGGCCGACGGCCATACTCCGGCTTGCATTGTGGCCGCGCGTGGCTAAAAGGCGGCAATTGCAGGGGCGATAGTATCTTTGTTGAAACAAAATTGGCGTAGACGGGCCTGCACGGCATCCAGCCCGGTTGTTCCGGTCTGGGCCCCTGATCCCCGCATTCGCAACACGATCCGGTTGCGCCACCCTTCAAGGCTTGAGCCCGCATGGTCTTTCTAAGCTTCGTCTATCGCTTCGTGACCAACTTCGCGTTCATGGCGATGGTCTATTTCAGCCTGAACTTCATGGAGAAATATCAGAACCGGGCGATCATCGCGATCCTGGTGCTGGTCTATACCGGCATGCGCGCGGCCTCGACGCTGCGCGCGTTCTACTTCTACCAGAAGATCGAGAAGCTGGAGGCCGAGACCAAGCGCCTTCAGGCCCCGATCAATGCCGGCGCGGGCGGAACGAGTGTGCGCAAGCAGGTCGTGGCCGACGTCGCGCGGCTGCGGCGCGACGGCGAGCTCAAATCCTATATGGACCTGTTCTTCCTGGCGTTGATCGTGCTGCTCTGCGTCGCCAACATCATGCGGCAGTAGGGCTCTACTGCGCGCGCTTCTTCAGGCTCGCCACGCGGGTCGGGCGCGGCGCAGTGCCCTTGAGGGCAGTGCCCTTGGGGGCAATGCTCTTGGGGGCAGTGGTCTTGGGGGCAGCGCCGTCGGCCTCTGCTGCATGCTTCGGTGTGCCATGAGCAGCGTGCGCGGTGCGGGGAGCGCGTGACTTGCCGGCTTTGCCCTTGGCCGCACGAGGCGTCTCGGCTGCCATCGCCAGCCGCGTTGCGGCGCGCCGCGACAAGGTCGTCGACAGCAGCACCTCGACCGAGCCCTCAGGGATCGCAAAGAGATCGCGGCCGGGCACAGGCAGGCTGGCCGCGACATTGGCCAGTGCCATGGTCTTGCGTGGCAGCAGCGTTTGATGCTCGGTCTGCGCGTTGAGGTCGGCCAGCGCGGGCGCCGGAAGCGTTGCGGTCTGCACGAACACGAAATTCGGCACGGCCGGCCAGCGCGCGATCGGCGTGGTCTCGGTCGGCGGATGCAGCAACCATTCCACCGGCGTCGTCGGCGTCGCCGGCCGCTCGGCGGTCGCGGGCACCACATGCACGATGCGATAGCCGCGCGCCTTGAGGTCGCGGATGATCTTCGGCAGCGCCGCCACCGTGCGGGCCTGGATGTCGTGCAGCAGCAGGATGCCCTTGCCCTTGGCCTCAAGCCGCTGGATCGCGAGCTGATAGACGCGATCGGGCGACACATGGCGCCAGTCGTCGGCCGGGAAATCGGCGCTCCAGACCTGGATGCCGCGCGAGATCAGGAGGTTTTCGACACCTTCGGCGCGCATCAGGCCGGGAATGCGGAAGAACGGCGCCAGCTTGGACGGATCGGTCATCGCGGCCGAGGTCCACTCGATGCCGCCGTTGATCTGGGTCTCCGCCTTCTCGAGCGGCATCCGGTCGAACGTCAGCGGATGGTTCATGCTGTGCGTGCCGACGGTGTGGCCCGCCGCGACCAGCTTGCGCACGCCTTCCGGGTTCGCCTTGGCCTGTTCGCCGATGATGAAGAAGGTCGCCTTGATGCACTCGTCGGCGAGGATCTGCAGCACCTGGTTGGAATATTTCGGCAGCGGACCGTCGTCGAAGGTCAGGACGACCTCATGATCCTTCAGAGGCAGCGTCTCGCGGTACTGCATGGTGCCGATGCGCGGATGCTCGTGCGGATCGACCACGAGGGTGCGGGATGTCCCGAGCGCGTTCGGATGGCCGGGGCAGTCGGCCGCAACGGCCGCCGGCGCGCCGATGGTCAGGAAACCAAGGAATCCGCCAAGGCAAAGGACGATCCAAGATCGCGTCCGAACAACAACGCTACTTCCGATCATGAACCCCGTCTGCCCTCTTACGCGATTGCCGCCATAGTAGGTCGGAGACATCAGGAAACGGTTCAGGTGCAAGAGCCCTTGCCAAAAACCCATGCCAAGAACCCTTGCCATGACAAGTCCCCTTGATACTTGCATGGCGTAGCATGAACAGACTGTTAATAGGGCCAAAATCACCCCATTTTGCGCCGGCGTGACATTCCGGCATCAATGCGCGTCGGCATTCTTCTGTGATGTGCCCGCCGGCACGACGTGAACCAGCCGATAGCCGTTCTCCCTCAGATACCGCAGGAAGGCCGGCATGATCGCGGCCGTGCGTGCCTTGGGATCGTGGAAGAGGATGATGCCCTTGCCGGCGGCGGCGAGGCGCTCGGTGACGAGCTTCAATTCCTGCTCCGGCGTCATCTCGTTCCAGTCGCTGGCCCAGAGGTCAGCCCCGAACACGACGATGCCGCGGGACTGGAGCAGGTCGAGCTCGGCTGGCGTGGCTTCGAAATAGGGAAAGCGGAAGAACGGCGTCGACGGGGTCGTCGTCGACGTCCCGTGCAGCGCCATCTCGTCGGCGGCAATGCCGCGGTCGATCTCGCTCTTCGCCTTGTCGAACGGGATCCGCGCCATGAACGGATGCGAGAAGGTGTGGTGGCCGATGCTGTGGCCCTCGCGGGCGATGCGCTTGACCATGTCAGGGTGTTCGGAGGCGTGCAGGCCGATCAGGAAGAAGGTCGCGCGCACGCATTCCTGCGCCAGCGCCGCCAGCACCCTCGATGTCGTCGGCGGATGCGGTCCGTCGTCGAAGGTCAGCACGACCTCGTGATCGGCGAGGGCCAGCGTCTGCGGAAAGCTCTTCAGGCCCACGCGCGGCGTGGTCTTGGCGTCGACGCTCAGGATGCGCGAGGTGCCGAGCGCATCCTTGCGTGGGCACTCGGCCGCTTCAATCGAGGCGATCCCGGTGAGGGCGGCGAGGGCTGCGCCTGCCGCCATCGAGCCCCACCTCAGTCGAAGCATCTTTGTCATTGCGCTCAGAGTTGCCTTGTGGGTATTGCCTGAACCATCAGCTCAGACCACTCGTTCCAACCTGTCAAACGGCGAGGCGCGCCATGGATGAACATATGGACGGTGCCGCATCTGCCGCGGATTCGGTACTCGACCACGTGCCGATGCGCAATGAAGACGGCGAAATTCGTCACGAATTCGTCGAGGAAATTGCCCATGCGATCGAGGCCGGCGACAGCGCCGCGCTGCGCGCCTGCGTCGCCGAGCTGCACGAGGCCGATCTCGGCGATCTGATCGGGGCTCTCGAGCCCGACGACCGCGTCCGCCTGGTCGAGCTGACGGGGCGCGATTTCGACTTCTCCGCGCTGAACGAGCTCGATGAGGGCGTACGCGAGGAAATCCTCGAGGAGCTGCCGCCGGAGACCGTCGCGGAAGGTGTCCGCGAACTCGAATCCGACGACGCGGTCGAGCTGCTGGAAACCCTCGACCAGGCCGAGCAGGAGGAGATCCTCGAGAAGCTGCCGCTCAAGGAGCGCGTCGTGCTCGAGCGCAGCCTGCTTTATCCGGAAAATTCCGCCGGCCGCCGGATGCAGACCGAGTTCATCGCCGTGCCCCAGGACTTCACCGTGGGCCAGGCGATCGACTACATGCGCGAGACGCCTGACCTGCCCGATCGCTTCTACGAGATCTACGTCGTCGACAAGGACCAGCACTGGCAGGGCGCGGTCTCGCTCGACGTGCTGCTGCGCGCCCGCCGCCCGGTGGCGCTTGCCGAGCTGACCGACGAAGACCGCCGCCGCGTCTCCGTCCTGGAGGACCAGGAGGAGGTGGCGCGCATGTTCGGCAAGTACAATCTCGTCGCGGCCCCCGTGCTCGACACCCAGGACCGCCTGGTCGGCGTCATCACGGTCGACGACGTCGTCGACGTGATCGAGGAAGAGGCGGACGAGGACCTCAAGGCGCTCGGCGGCGTCAACAGCGACGAAGAGCTGTCCGACACCGTGTTCACCATTGCACGCGCGCGGTTCAACTGGCTGCTGGTCAATCTCGCCACCGCCTTTCTGGCATCCTCCGTGCTCGGCCTGTTCGAAGGCCAGCTCGAGAAGATGGTGGCGCTCGCCGTGCTGGCGCCGATCGTCGCAAGCCAGGGCGGCAATGCCGCGACCCAGACCATGACGGTCGCGGTGCGCGCGCTGGCGACGCGCGAGCTCGGCTCCTCCAATGCCTGGCGCGTGGTGATGCGCGAAGGCCTGGTCGGCCTCGTCAACGGCCTCGCCTTTGCGGTGATCACGGGCATCGCCGCGGTGGCCTGGTTCAGGATCCCGGGCCTCGGCATCGTCATCGGGCTCGCCATCATCGTGAACCTCTTCGCCGGCGCGCTCGGCGGCATCCTGATCCCGATGGCGCTTGAACGTGTCAGGGCCGATCCGGCCGTGGCCTCCGGCACGTTCGTGACGACGGTCACCGATGTCGTCGGCTTCTTCGCCTTCCTCGGCATCGCGACGTTGTGGTTCGGGCTGAGGTAGGAGCTGTTGAAATCCGTAGCCTGGATGGAGCGAAGCGTAATCCGGGGCCGCTGCGTCGGCTCGAGAGACGCCCCGGATTGCGCTGCGCTCCATCCGGGCTACTGGCCATCATCTTTAATCCGAACTTAAGCGATCTGCCGCATCATCGCCTTGCTTGGGGGAATGAGCATGCGTGTGCGGCTGAAGGCGGACGGACGGATCGTCGAGGTGCGGGACGGGCAAGAGTTTCCTGTCCAGCCGCTTCCGATCCAGCCCTTTCAAATCCAGCCCTTGCCAATCCAGCCTGCGGCCAGCGCCGCCCCGGGCGACACCAGCTCGCTCGCGGTGCGCGATTTGCGCCGCCGCGCCTGCCTGACCCAGATGGAGTTCGCCGCCAAGCTCGGCGTTCCCGTCGAGACCATCCGCAACTGGGAGCAGGGCAAGCGCGCCCCGCGGGGACCGGCCCGCGCGCTGCTTGCGGTGATCGCGCATGCGCCGGATACGGTGTTCCAGGCGCTCGCCAAAGCCTGACGCAACCTCCCGTTAGCATTGCGCTGAATAACCCGTCCGCGGGCTGCGGCTTCCGTTGGCACTGTGACTGGCCGGGTCCATAATGCACCCGGGATGATGATTTGGGGCGACCGCGACAGAGAGGAATCCTCATGCTGTTCGTCGAGGCCAATGACGCAAGGATACCGGCGATCGGGCTGGGGACCTGGGAGCTGAGCGGGCGTATGTGCGCGCGTGTGGTCGAGCAGGCGCTGCGGCTCGGCTATCGCCACATCGACACCGCGCAGGTCTACGACAATGAGCGCGAGGTCGGCGACGGCCTGCGCGCCTCCGGCGTGCGCCGCGACGACGTCTTCGTCACGACAAAAGTCTGGACCAATCATTTCGCGCCCCACGATCTCGAACGCTCGGTCAAGGAGAGCCTGGTTCAGCTACGGCTTCCCTCCGTCGATCTCCTGCTGTTGCACTGGCCCAATTCGCACGTGCCGCTGGAGGAGACTCTGGGGGCGCTGTCGCATGCCAAGCGCATGGGCCTGACCCGCCACATCGGCGTCTCCAATTTCACCGTGGCGCTGATCGAGCAGGCGGTGGCGTTGTCGCCGGAGCCGCTGGTCTGCAACCAGGTCGAATACCACCCCTACCTCGACCAGGCGAAGGTGAGGGCGGCCTGCGACCAGCACGCGCTCGCGCTGGTCGCCTACAGCCCGATCGCAAAGGGGCACATCAAGACCGACCAGATGCTCGCGGAAATCGGGCGTCTCCATCGCAAGACGCCGGCGCAGGTCTGCCTGCGCTGGCTGGTGCAACAGAATGTCGCTGCGATCCCGCGCACCTCGCGCGTCGAACGTCTGTCGGAAAACATCGAGATCTTCGATTTCGAGCTTTCGGACGACGAGATGGCCCAAATCGCCGCGCTGGCCAATCCCAGGGGCCGCCTGACCGATTTCGGCTTCGCGCCAAAATGGGATTGAGAGGGGGCTGCCTTATGCTAGGACCAGCTTGGCAACGCGAAGTCAGGCGATGGAACTGCGGAAGATCATACGGACGGATATTGCAGCGTCGGCGATCGCCCATCTGACGCTGGTCGCGCTGATCATCGTGATCAGCGAAGTCCATCCGTTTCACGCCAGCTCGCCCGAATCGGTTTCCGTCAGCATCGTGACGCCGGAGCAGGTGAAGCAGGAGGAGGCCAAAGCCGAGGAGAAGGCCAAGCAAGAGCTCAAGGAGAAGCCGCCGGAGCCGACCCCTGACCTGAAACTGCCGAAGCTGGATTTCACCGACAAGGACAAGGCGGCCGCGGCGACGAAGTCTGGGGCCAGGCAGCAGGCCGCGGCGCCATCGCAATCGCCGTCACCGGCGCCGCAGGCCTCGCCCGAGCCGCAACGTCCTGCGCAGCCGCAACAACCGCAGCCGCAGCCCTCGCCAAAGCCGAGCGAGGCCAACGCACAGCCGCAACAGCCACCGCCGCAAGCCCAGCCTCAACCGATGCCGCAACCGCCACCTCAGGCGACGCCGCAGCCCCCGACGCCGCAGCCACCTGCACCGCAGCCACTGCCACAGGCGATGCAGCAGCCAGAGGCCGCGCCGCCGCCGGCCTATCAGGCGCCGGAGCCTGACGTCACCGTCAAGTACGGCGTCATGCTGGGCCTGCCGCCGGAATTGCCGCCGGAGCTGCCGAAAGACGCCCCCAAGGACGATGGCGGCGATGCCAAGGATTCAATCGCAGCCAAGCTGCCGGCCGAGGTCATCGCCGAGCTGCGTCGTCACTTGCGAAGCTGCGCCAAACTGCCGGCGGGCCTCGCGCCGACCGACAACATCCACATCAAGCTGCGCACGGTGCTCGCCACCGACGGCATGCTGGCGCGCGAGCCGATCCTGATCGAAGCCCCGCCGTCCGCGAAGGGCGTGGCCCTCGTGAAGTCCGCAATGAGCGCGCTCCAGGCCTGCCAGCCCTACAAGATGCTGCCGGCCGACAAGTATGGGGAATGGAAGGTGATGGACCTGCCGTTCTCGCCGCGGGATTTCGGCGGGTAACTCTCGCGTGGGCTACGGGACTCTTGCTGTGTCGCTCTGCTGTCAATCCGTCGCCGTAAAAATATTCCACTTTACCGAAATTCGGTTTTGGCGTATGCGTCGCCTATCCCGGCTCATCCTTGAGGGGCGATCTTGTGGTCGTCACGTTCGCGAGCCGGGCTTGCGGTGGACGCGGCAGCGTTCGGGTGCGAGAGGCCAAGGGCAGGGCGGATTGCTCTCCGTGAGCCCTAAGGCTTCGTTCCGACGAGCGACGCTGTCAGGTTCGTCTCGTCTGTAAGTTTTCGGCTCCGTCGACAGGGCTGGAAAAACTGCGGCGAAATGGCGAGCCGTGCGTACGGCAAAACCGTGTGGTCCTGGCCGTCGTTGCTACGGTCAAGCCTTTGCGGATGCGGCATTCGCGCCAACCGGTGCGGTGCCGGCGACTTCTGTGAGGGCGAGGGAGGCCAAAACGAACTCGGCTCCCGGGAGAGCACGGCATAAGCCGTCCAACCACTGCGCAGGGAAGGCCGAGTGATTTGGCTACACCTGTATGCTGCTGTGCGGTTTTTCTGCGTGTGCTTTTGCGCAGCGGACCGCGGGTGCCAGCCGGCACCCGGCCTTCCCTGCACCCTCTTGGATTTGAGGGTGGAGCGATCAAGCAAAGCTCGGGCGAAATCAGTCGCGAGAACGGGAAGGTATGTCTGCTGTGAGAATGAAGCTGATGTTGCCGCGATCTCCGCTCAATCACCGTCCCCCTGAGGTGCGCGCTCTGCGGCGCGCGTGCGCCGTAGAGCGAGCCTCGAAGGGCGACGGCCCGGCTGGATCCCGGCCGTGCATCCTTCGAGGCTCCGCATGGGACGCGCTGCGTCCCATGCCTCGCGCCTCAGGATGACGGGACCGATACTTCGCAATGACGATGAAGCGAGCGCCGTGCAGCACTCCATCTCCTTAGCTCTGAGGACCGCGCTTCCGCGCCTCATCACCATCCGCCACCACCTCCGGTGCCATCGCAGCCCACGCGCTCGACGCGAATTGCCGCCGCCATGTCACGATCACCACGGCTGCCGTGGTCACGAACAGCACCCACGGGCTGACGAACCAGCCGAGATAGCCGAGCGCGAAGAAGAAGGCGCGCTGGCCGCGGTTGAAATGGCGGCCGGCGGATTCGAACAGGCGCGAGGTGCGGAAGACGTGGGCTTCGGCCTCCGGCGTGCCGCGCTGGGAGGCCGGCGGCATGCCGCCGAACAGGATCGCGACATAGTTGAACAGGCGGTACGACCACGCGAATTTGAAGAAGGCGTAGACGCAGATCAACACAAGGCCGACGCATTTCAGCTCCCACAGCGCGGGCGAGGTGCTGAGGTCGATCGGCAGCTTGCCCAGAATCGCAATGGCGTCGTTGGTCGCGTGCAGCAGCGCCAGCGCGCCGCCGAGCGCGATCAGGCTGGTGGAGGCGAAGAAGGCGGTGCCGTTCTGCAGCGAGGCCATGATCTGCATGTCGACCATGCGCGCGTCGCGGTCGAGCAGCCGGCGGACCCACACCTCGCGGTAGCGGTTCATGCGCGCCGACAGGCTGTCGCGGCCATAGGCCGAATGCTCCAGCGTCAGCGCGTAGACCAGCCATTCGATGATGAAGAAGCCGACGGCGGTGATGTCGACCCAATGCCTGCTCATGTCCGTCTCCTGGCGAAGATCGCAACGATTGCCACGCATGGCGAGGTGCGGCAACGATTGATTGGCGGCAGGCGATGGCGTTAAAAGCAGCTCGCTTCAAGACGTCTCGGAAAGGACTGATGACATGGCTGCTGACATGGCTGCGCTGAAACTCGCAATCGGCAACAAGAACTACTCGTCATGGTCGATGCGGCCCTGGCTCGCGCTGCGCGCCAACGACATTCCGTTCGTGGAGACCGTCATCCCGCTCTACACCGACAATCCCGCGGACAAGGAGCAAATCCTCGCCTTCAGCCGCGCCGGCAAGGTGCCGGTGCTGGTCGACGGCGACATCGCCGTGTGGGATTCGCTCAGCATCATCGAATACATCGCCGAGCGCTACCCGGAGAAGAAGCTGTGGCCCGACGATGTCGCTGCCCGCGCGCATGCCCGTTCGGTGTGCGCCGAGATGCATTCCGGCTTCATGGCCCTGCGCAACGAATGCGGCATGAACCTGCACCGCCCCGTGCGCCCGGTGACGCTGTCGGCGGAGGCCGACGCCAACATCGCGCGCGTGCAGGAGATCTGGCGCGAGTGCCGGACGCGCTACGGCGCCAATGGACCGTTCCTGTTCGGGCGCTTCGGCGCGGCGGATGCGATGTTTGCCCCGGTCGTGCACCGCTTCCGCACCTACGCGATCGAGGTCACGCCGGAGACCAAGGCCTACATGGACACGATGCTGGCGCTGCCGGCGTTCCAGGAATGGACCCGGGACGGGCTCGCCGAAATGCTTGTCATCGAAAAGTTCGAGAACGTGTGAGCATGATCCGGAAAAGTGGAGACCGGTTTTCCGATCAGATCATGCTCGCTTAACGCATGATTGTGATCGGGCGTCGCTTGACGTCGAGCAAGCCGGCGGCGCTCAATCGGTCGAATGATCGGCAAGGAAAGGGGACATCATGGGAATCCTGGACTCGCTGGAGAACAACCCGGCGCTCCGCAGCGCGCTTGGCCAGCTCGGCGCAGCCGTGTTGCCGGCCGTGCTGAACGAGGTGCTCGGCAGCAACAATCAGGGCGGCCTCGGCGCGATCGTCGCAAAACTCCAGCAGGCGGGGTTCGGTGACCAGGTCAAATCCTGGCTCGGCAATGGCCAGAACCTGCCGATCTCGGCCGACCAGCTCCGCAGCGTGCTCGGCAGCGATACCGTCCGCCAATTGGCTGCGCGCTACAACATCCCGGTCGACCAGCTGGGCCAGATTCTGGCCCAGGAACTGCCCAAGGCAGTGGACCACGCCAGCCCCGACGGCCATTTGCCCCATACCGCCTGAGGAACCGGTTCCACGGCATCACCGGCCGGCGGCATCACTCTGAAATAGCTGCAAAATTGGCACTTGCCATAGCGGTATACTGCTGGCCAAAAAGGCCGGCCGCATGCTATATAGCGGCCGGGTTTCCGGCCGGCCGACGCAGTGGGACCATGGGCGTGGCAGGCGTTGTTTGAGTGATGGAGAGGGTGTTGAAGCACAAATTCCCTATTGGCGCGCGTGTATTGTTCACGGCCAGCAATGTCGCACGCCCTGCTGCCAGCGGCTCGTATGAGGTCATCCGCCTGCTGCCGACGGATGGCGACGACTGCCAGTACCGTATCAAGAGCTCGACCGAAGCCTTCGAACGCGTCGCCAAGGAAAGCCAGCTCGCGCTGTCCTGAAGGCCGACGCTATCCGCGCATTGGCGCGTCCCGCGGAATTGCATCCTGCCGCCGTCAAAAGGCCCGCTTCACCTTCACAAGGTGGGCCGGGGGCAGTTGCCGACTCTCGGTGCTCGCTTTGACCATTCGCTCTCTGCTCGCGTGAGGGGACGTCGCGCATGAACTGGGCATGGGCCTCGTCGCTCGACCAAATCTGGCGCTCGCCGCCCCTTCCCATGTGGATGACGTTGGCGGCTGCCGGCTTGTTCGGACTGATCCTGCTGGTTACGCTGCTGCGTGCCGAGAGGTCGGTCGCCAACGGCGCGCTGGCCGTCATTTCACTGCTCGCCATTGCCATCGCGCTGGCTGCCACCGTGCGCGTCGATGGACCGGCCGGGCAGACCACGCCGACCGAGGCGCGCGCGCAGGCCGCTGTTACCGCGAGCCTGCCGGCGCTGTCCTGTCTCGACGATCTCGCCGGCGATGCCGTGGCCATTGGCTGCGAGAAGGCGCTGTTCGGCGCGCCTGACGCGGCGGCGGCAGCCGTCTCCACCACCGCAGCCAGGATCGACCGGCTGATGGCGCTCGGCGATGCCGCGACGGCCGAGAAGAGCCTGACGCTCGACATGAAGGTGCTGCGGAAATCGCTGGAGCGTGATCGCTATGGTTTGGTCGCGCAGGTGCTGGTCGCGCGCGAGGGCTGCACGCGGTTCGACTGCGCGGCCTTCCGCTCGCTGACCGATCAGCGGCAGGTCGCTGCCAATATGGATTCCCATCTCTACGACACGATGATCGCGCGCTACGCGCCGAGCTGGAATGCGCCCGCGACGTTGCCGGCCAATGCCGCGCTTGCCGGACTGCCGCCGTCGATGCCGACCGGCAAGCCGACCAATGCGGAGTTCCCGAGCGCCTCGTCGACGCCGCCGGTCAGCATCATGAATCCGGAGCCGCCGACGGCTGCGACGCGCCAGACGGCGCCCGCCGCAAACGCAGCGGCCGCGCCGGCTCCGCGCGCCCCGGCAGCGGCCTCGGCACAGGCCGCAGCGCCCGCGGCACAGGCCGCGAAGAAGCCGCCTGCGCCGAAGGCTGCACGGGCGCCGGTGGCGGCACCGGTTCCGCTCGCGCCGCCGGCCGCGGCTCCCCCGGCTGCGGATAAAGAGTAAATCGGCATTCCAAATGCGTGGCTGCCCGGCTAATGCTGGGGCATGCCACTACATCTGATCAAGCTCGCCGTCGGCTGCGACTCCATCAAGGAATTGAAGGAGTGGACCGCCGAGCGGATGCGGACCGCCAAGAAGAAGGGTCTGCCGCAACATCACATCCACATCACCCGCATGGTGCCCAAGCGCGACTCGGAGATCCTGTCGGGCGGGTCGCTCTATTGGGTGATCAAGGGCGAGGTCGCCGCGCGCGAAAAGATCATCGGCATCGAGCCGTTCCGCGACAAGGACGGCATCGGACGCTGCCGGATCGTGATGCAGCCGAAGGTGATCCCGGTGTTGCCGCGACCGATGCGCCCGTTCCAGGGCTGGCGCTATCTCGCCGACGACTCCGTGCCGCCCGATCTCGGCAAGTCCGCCGCCGGCTCGATCGCGGCGATGCCGGAGCCGATGCGGCGCGAGCTGCGTGATCTCGGATTGCTCTAAACCGCGATATTGTCGATCAGCCGGGTCGTGCCGAGCTTGGCCGCGACCAGGATTCGCAAGGGGCCGTCGTTGCCCGAGGTGACCGGCACCAGGGTCGCGGCATGGCGCACCTCGAAATAGTCGAGCTCAAAGCCGGCCGCCGCGATCATCGCGGCACCGCGCGCCATTGCGGCGGCGACCGCTTCGCCGGCGCGGATGCGCCCGGCGCTCTCCTTCATGGCGCGGTACAGCGTGGTCGCGGTCTGCCGCTGCTGTGGCGACAGGTAGACGTTGCGCGAGGACATCGCGAGCCCGTCGCGCTCGCGCACGGTGCGGGAGCCGATCACCTTGACGCCGAGGTCGAGGTCGCGGGCCATCTGCGCCACCACCCGCAACTGCTGAAAATCCTTCTCGCCGAAGATCGCGACATCCGGCCGGCATTGCGTGAGCAGCTTGCCGACGACCGTGGCGACGCCGCCGAAGAAATGCGGGCGGAAGCGGTCCTCGAGGCCGGCCAGCGCCGGTCCCTCCGGCACGATGCGGGTCGCAAAGCCCCCCGGATACATGGCCTCGGCGCCGGGGTGCCAGACGATATCGACGTCCTCGGCGGCGAGCTTGGCGAGATCGGCCTTCCAGGTTCGCGGATAGGCGCCAAAATCCTCGGTCGGTGCGAACTGGGTCGGGTTGACGAAGATCGACACCACGACGCGGCTCGCGCGCCGCCTGGCCAGGCGCACCAGCGACACATGGCCGTCATGGAGCGCCCCCATGGTCGGGACCAGCGCGATCGTGGCCTTTCGCTTGCGAAGATTGTCGACGGCGCGTCGCAAGGTGGGGACCGTGCGGGCGATCAAGGGGCTGCGTGACATCAGAACTCGACGGGGTTTGGGAATCGGCGGGCGCGTGCCGGCGCCCGGCAGGCTAACCTTAACAAGCGGCGACCGTGGACGCCATGCATCCGGATGCGGCACAGCATCCCGCGCAAAGCCGCGCAGGATGTCGCGACATTGTGGGCCGGATCACAGACGCGAAGCGGCGCACCGATTCATGGTGAAGGATGGCGTGCTGCGATTTGCATTACCTGTCACGCATTTCACTTGACCGCAGACGTGCCCAACTCGAAGATATTCGTTAGGGGTGTTGAGGATCGCGATGCTTGTGCAAGCTAGCCAAGGCCAGTCCGGCTCGGCACATGTGGTCGTGCTCGGCAACGAGAAGGGCGGCTCCGGCAAGTCGACCACCGCCTTGCACATCGCGGTCGCGCTTCTGAAAGCCGGCCAGCGCGTCGCCACCATCGACCTCGACTGCCGTCAGCAGAGCTTTACTCACTACATCAACAACCGTTCCGCCTGGGCGCGCCGCACCAAGCTCGACCTCGAACTGCCGCTGCATCGCTGCATCAAGCTCGGCGAGACCATGCAGGTCGCCGAGAACGAGAATTCCGAGTTCCTTCAGTTCATGGAGGCGGTCTCGGCGGTCGAGAGCAGCTTCGACTTCATCGTCATCGATACGCCTGGCACCGACAGCTATTTGATGCGGCTTGCGCACTCGATGGCCGACACGCTGGTGACCCCGATCAACGACAGCTTCCTCGATTTCGATGTGCTCGGCACCGTCGATCCCGCCAACTACGCGGTGACGGGCGAGAGCCACTACGCCGAGATGGTGCGGGACACCCGCCGCAAGCGCCGCCAGCTCGATGGCGCGACCACCGACTGGATCGTGGTGCGCAACCGCCTCTCGATGCTGGGCTCCCGCAACAAGCAGCTCGTCGCCGAGGGGTTGAAGGATTTGTCGCTGCGGCTCGGCTTCCGCTACGTCGACGGCTTCGCCGAACGCGTCGTCTATCGCGAGTTCTTCCCGCGCGGCCTGACCGCGCTGGACGTGATCGACGAGGCCACGCTCGGCATGCGGCCCAATCTCGGCCATCTGACCGCGCGGGAGGAGGTGACGAGTCTGCTCCGCCAGCTCAAGCTTCCGCTCGACGAGCGCGGCCGCCGCCGCGCGGCCAACCGCGCCGAGTGGTTCAATCAGGTCGACAAGCCGCTCGAGGTCCACGACATCTTCGGCGCTTGAGGCGGCGGTATATCGCTACTTCCAGTCGATCGAAGCGGCCGGTTCCCGCGGGAACCGAACCGGCGCCCGGCCGTTTTCATCCTGCGTTTACTGCAAAATTGAACCTTATCGAGACCGGTTGCGTCGGATGGTGATCTGCACCCTGACGTAGCCGTATGAGATCGAGATGCCCAAGAAACGTGTGCGACGCACAATGAAAGGGCTGCCGGTTCACAATATTTGGCCTTCCTGTCACGCGGCTGTGACATATATTAGGGAATAGGCGACCAGGGGCCGAAGAGCCCCGGAAGAACACGATTTTCAACAGGGATTCAGGCCGCAAGAGCCTGAGGCTGAGGACGAAAATGAAGCGTGGAATTGCCGTTCTGGTTTCGGTCAGTGCCCTCTGCGGCGTCGCCTATTTCACGGCGAGCAAGTGGGCGATCAAGCACGAGACCGTCACCTTCTACGATGCCTCGCGCGACAACCGTGCGGTGCCCGTCGACATCGCGATCCGTCGTGACAAGGAAATGCAGGCCAATGCCGGCATGATCACGATGCCGGTCGCCGTGATCAACCACGGCAACACCGTCAAGAACACCGAGTACGGCTTCCTCGCCAACATTTTCGCTGCGCGGGGCTACCTCGTCGTCAGCCCGCAGCATGATTTGCCGACCGATCCTCCGATGGTGACCAAGCCCGGCGAGATCTATGTCGGCCGGCTGCCGCAGATCCTGCGCGGCGTCGCCAACATCCATCTCGCCATGCAGGAGATGAAGAAGGTTCAGCCCAACGCCGACTACGACAGGGTGACGATGGTCGGCCACTCCATGGGCGGCGACATCACGATGTATTTCGCCAAGCAGTATCCGGACGAGGTCAAGAAGGTCGTCACGCTCGACAATCTGCGCGTTCCCTTCGTCACCGCCGGCAAGTTCAAGATCCTGTCGTTCCGCTCCACCGATCCGCAGTTCAAGGCCGATGCGGGCGTGATCCCGACCGACGAGGAATGCGAGAAGGCCGGCATCCAGGTCGTGAAGACCGAATTCCAGCACAATGACATGCGCGATACCGGTCCGGACGCGGCCAAGAACTCGATCCAGGGCATGCTCGACAAGTTCCTGAGCGCGACTGACAGCGAGGTGGCGCCGGTCGACACGCAATCGTCCCCGCCGAAGATTCTCGAGCCCGGCCCGGTCGCTTTGATGGCGCCTGCCAAGAGCTGACGTCTCCCTCATCGTCGGTCCCGATTTCAAAGCCTCCGCCGGCGCCTGCCTGCGGGGGCTTTGCTCATTGACCGGGCTGCACGCGCTGACCACATTAGCCGCTCACGCAAGGGTCAAGGGATGTCGGGCGAACCCATCAAACCGCGCGGCGGCGATGCCGTCTCGGCGCAACCAGGCGGCACGGTGCCGCAGGCGGGGACGTCGACCTCGGAGGACATCGCCGCCTTCGTCACCAAGGCGCGTGCGCTGTCACCACATGTTCCCGGTGCGAAAGGCCGGCTGATCTTCGCGCTGGATGCGACGATGAGCCGGCAGCCGACCTGGGACATGGCTTGCGCGCTTCAGGCCGACATGTTCCGCGAGACCGCTGCGCTCGGCAGTCTCGACATCCGGCTCGTCTACTATCGCGGCTTCAACGAGTGCCGCGCTACAGGATGGATCTCCGACAGCGCCAGGCTTGCGACGCTGATGAGCAAGATCGATTGCCGCGGCGGCGACACCCAGATCGGCAAGGTGCTGAGCGAGGCGCGGCGCGAGGCGGTCGCATCCGGCGTGCGCGCCGTTGTCTTCGTCGGCGACGCCATGGAGGAGAACGTCGACGAGCTCTGCGCCAAGGCCGGCGAGCTCGGCATGCTCAAGGTGCCTGTGTTCGTATTTCAGGAAGGCCATGACGCCGTCGCCGAGCAGGCCTTTCGCGAGATCGCGCGCCTGACCGGCGGCGCCTGGTGCAGGTTCGATCCGGGCGCGGCGGCTCAGTTGCGCGAGCTGTTGCGTGCAGCCGCAGCCTACGCCGCCGGCGGACGCGAGGCGCTGCTGCGATTGGCGAGGACCGCGAGCGGCGCGGCCAGGCTGATCGGCCAGATGAAGTAGCGCTGGCGCGGTCTGCGGGGGACAAGGACACCATGCTTTTTGACGATAGGCCGACTATATTACGGCCATGACCCTGATCGCCGGCGCTATCGCCGTTATCACCCTTTATCTGCTGCTCCAGATGTTCCGTTCCGCCAATCCGGCCGTGCTGGCACGCGCGATCAGGTTCGGTGGCGGCGTGGTGGCGCTGGCGGTCGCAGCGTTCACGGGCTTGAAGGGCGAACTGGCGGTGGCGATCCCGCTCGGGATCTTCGGCGCCGGACTCTTGGGCTGGACACCGCTGGCAAACGCCGGCTTCGGCAATATCGGCGGGCTGTTCGGCGGCGGCGCGACGCGCCCGGCCGGTCAGGCCTCGCACGTGCGCTCGCAATTCCTGGATATGCGGCTCGACCACGAGTCTGGCCAGCTCGGAGGCCGGATCGTCGCCGGGCCTCACGCCGGGCGCGATCTCGACGAGTTCGATCTCGCTGGCCTGCTGGCAATGGTCCCGGCGTTCGACGCCGAGAGCGTGGCCTTACTTGAAAGCTATCTGGACCGCCGGTTTCCCGCTTGGCGTCAGAACGCGCAGGGCGACGCGGCAGGGGGGCAGCGCCGCACGGTGGCGAGCGGCAAAATGACGACGGAGGAGGCCTACCAGATCCTTGGCTTGCAGCCGGGGGCGGGACGTGACGACATCAGCCGGGCTCACAAGTCCCTGATGAAGAAACTGCATCCCGACCAGGGGGGCTCGACGTATCTCGCTGCCCGTGTAAACGAGGCCAAGGATACTCTGCTTCGTACGCATAACGGCTAACTCCGGCACCACGCTACAAAACGCCAGTCCCGTGTGAGCCCCGCTTGCTCTGTTTGCCGTCGCCCCGATGCCCGCCATTGTCGGCGTGGTCGATCCCTTGCGTAAAGTTTTAACCGTAAATCCTTGACGAGAGGTTGTCGTGGAACAGCCTCGGTATCAAACAGCTCGGCATCGAACAGCCTTGGTATCGCCGTACCCCGCAAATGAAAATGCCCGCGCAAGGCGCGGGCATTTCGATTGCAGCGGTGCGAAAGATCAGTTGCGGACTGTCATGCAGGAGATATCGGCGCGCTTCAGGGCGCGGCAGACGGCTTCGGCCTGGTCGCGGTCGAGCCCTGCGAAGCGGGCGCGGTAGAGCCTGCGATTGTCTTTCGCGACGACCGGCTCGGTGAACGGGTCGGCCTTGCTGAGCAGGCCGCGGGCCGAGCTGCGCGCGGCGTCAATGCGCTGCTGGGCTTCATTCTCGCTCTCGAGCGCGCCGACCTGGACGATCCAGCCGCTGTGGGTGACGACCGGCCTGGTGGTGGCGCTCATCTGGATCGGCTGCACCGCCGGGTCGGCTGAAGCGAGCTTCGCAGCAGCCGGGGCGGGCGCGGCGGCGGGTGCGGCCGGCAATACGCCGAGGATGCCGTTGCCGGTGCCGAAGCCCGCCGGCTGCCGCGGCAGCTCGGAACGGGCGATCTCGGCCTTCGGAGCTTCCGGTTGGCTGACGATCTCAGGCTTGTTGATGAGGTCTGCCCGGGCGACGACGGCGCCGGAGGTTTCGGCGACGTCGGAGCGGGCCGCAATCGTGCTCGTGACCTGCGGTGCGATCTGAGCCGGGGCGGCGGAGGCAACCTTCACGGCGCCGGCCTTGACCTGAACGGTCTTGACCCGGACCGGCTTCATCGGCTCGGACGAGCCGGGGATGAGGGAGAGCGGCTGGCTCGAGATCACGCCATTGGTGAGCGGCGCAGGCTCGATCTTGGATTCAGTCGGCCGAACTTCAGGCTTGTTGGTTTCAGATCTGGGCTGAGCCGGCGGCATCGCGGCGGTCGCAGCAGCAAGCGCGGAGAGGCGCGAGGCGAGACGCTGCGGGGCCGCTTCGGGGGCAGGGGCGGCGGCGGCCTGAACCTGCGGAGCGGAGCGGGCCGGGGTATCCGAGGCATCGGCGACCTCGGCGGCGGCGTCGGAGCCGTTGCGCTCGGTGACCGCGGCGACGGTGTGGGTGGTCGCGCCCTTATCGAGGTTCTCCGCGAGCAGGTTGCGCATGATGGCGTCGCGCGAGCCGCCGCTGCGACCGCCCAGCACCACGCCGATCAGGTGGCGGTTGCCGCGGCGCATCGAGGTCACGAGATTGAAGCCGGAGGCGCGGGTGTAGCCGGTCTTGATGCCGTCCACGCCCTCGACATTGCCGAGCAGATGATTGTGGTTCCGGATCGACTGTCCGCGCCAGTTGAACGTCGAGGTCGCAAAATAGCGATAGTAGCGCGGGAAGCGCTCCTGGATAGCGCGGCCGAGCGTGGCCTGGTCGCGCGCGGTCGTGACCTGCTCGTCGTTGGGAAGGCCGTTGGCGTTGCGGTAGACCGTCTTGGACATGCCGAGCGAACGCGCCTTGCGCGTCATCATCGTGGCGAAGTCGTCCTCGTCGCCGCCGATCGCTTCCGCGATCACAACGGCTGCGTCGTTGGCTGAGCGGGTGACGAGACCTTTGATCGCGTCCTCGACGCGAATGGTCTGGCCGGCACGCAGGTTCAGCTTGGTCGGATCCTGATCGGCGGCGTGCTGCGACACCGGCATCTCGGTGTCGAGCTTCATCTTGCCGGATTCCAGACGCTCGAACAGCAGATAGAGCGTCATGATCTTGGTCAGCGAGGCCGGATGGCGGATGCCGTCGGGGCTCGATGCCTGGAGCACGGAGCCGGAATTGCCGTCGACGATGATCGACGCGAATTTCGGGCTGGAGCTCTCGGACACGTCGCGCTGCACGCGATGCTGCGCGTAATGACGCCGGTGGCGTCGCGCCTCGGCAGCATCGGTGGTGAAGATGACTGCGGTAGTGACCGTAAGAAGCCCGAAAACGCCAACCCGCGCCAAGCGCGAGGAAGACAAGTTTTTACGAAGCATGAAACCCCGTCCCCGTTTCTGACTTGATCACCGGCTCGTGAGGCGAAATTGTGCCCAATGGACCGGCATCATTACCTGCTCAGGCTGTCCCTCCGCAGGTGTTCGCCGCGGGGGACGTTGGGCCTGAGCCGCTGTTCTGGCTAAGGTGATGTTCTCAGACGGCTTTTGGCCGCTGGCGGAAGTTGAACACGTCCAGGGAATCAAAGTAGGGGGCGGCGGTTTCCAAAAGCTTAAGGAACCCTTGCGGGAAACCCCGGGAATCTCCGCGTTTTGCATGTAACTTTTGTGCGACGCACAAATTTCTTGACTTTTTTGTGCGCTGCACTAATTGTGGGCAGAGTCAGGGAGCCGGGGCTTCCCGACGAAAGCTAGGGAAAAGGATTCGAAGATGTTCAAGGTTGAAGACTTCCAGAACTACGGGAAAGAGCATTTCGAGCAGTACGTCGCCTCCGCCACCACGGTGCAGCACGGCCTCCAGGCGATCGCCAGCGCCTATGGCGACTACACCAAGAAGTCGTTCGAGGACACCAAGTCCTTCGTCGAGAAGCTTTCCGGCGTGAAGTCGCTGGACAAGGCCGTGGAAGCGCAGACCGATTTTGCCCGTTCGGCCTACGAGACCTTCGTCGCGGAATCGCAGAAGATCGCCGGCCTCTACAGCGACCTCGCCAAGCAGGCGTTCAAGCCGGTCGAGACCATCGTGTCGAAGTTCACTCCGGCTGCCAACTAACGTTTCCCGGACGTCCTGGAATCAAAAGCCCGGCTGAAGCAGCCGGGCTTTTTTGTTGGGTGCGGCGGGTCGGTTTCAGCGCGCCACACGCAGCTTTGACAGCGACGTACCGATGTCCTTGAACACCGAGACGGTCTGATCTGCCTTCGTCACCAGATAGAATTTGTCGGCGCCGCTCGCGCAGTATTGCAGCACGCTGGAGGTCGGGTCGCTGCCGGTGTTCACCTGCACCGTATAGATCGTGATGTTGCTGGGCTGAGCCTTGGCGTTGTCGCACAGCTTCTTCTGACGCGCGTCGATCTGCGAGGCGTTGCTGTACCAGCGGTTCTGCGTGTTGAGACCGTCGGAAAGGATCACGATCGCGTCCTTGTAGGTGTAGTTGGTGTCCTTGGCCGGCGCGTTCATGGGATCGCCGGTCGACAGTGTCATCCAGCCCCAGGCGAGGCCAATGCCCTGGTTGGTGTTACCGGTGGGCTTCATGTTGTCGATCCGGCTCTTGAGCGAGCTCCAGTCGTAGCTCAGCGGCATGATCGGCTGCAGATAGGACGAACTGCCGGTGTTGCAGTAGGAGTACTGTTCGGCCGGGAACAGCGTCCCCACATTGCCGCTCGTGGGCGTCGTGTTCTTGATGTCGTAATCCTGGTCACGGTCGACGACGCATCCCGTCCAGGTGTTGCGGTTGGCCGGCGTCCAGGTCGAGCTCGCGCATTGTCCCCAGCTGTTCCACGAGTTGCACGTGCCGGTGCCGTTGGCGGCGTCCCAGTCGCTGAAGTCGACCCAGTATTTGCTGTAGTTGCTGGAGCCGACGTTGACGTCCTTGGCAAACGGAACGATCGAGATGTAGACGTCGCCGCTGGTCTTGGCGAGCGCGCTGAGCTGGTCGACCAGGCTCTTCGCGGCCGTCTGCATCGCCGCCATCTTGCCGTCCTGTGCCATCGACCCCGTGTTGTCGAGCACCAAGGCCACGCGCATGCGCACCAGGCCCCAGGCGCTGGTGGAATCGGCGCCGACGTCGAGCGTCGGGAAGCCGGCGACCTTCATGAAGGTGGTCGTGTAGGTGCCGGTGCCGGTGACCTGGATCGTGGAGCCCATGCTGGTGCTCGCGGTGTAAGTGGCCGCGACGCTGACCGACGGCAGGGAGTTGGTGGCGGTGAACAGGGCCTTGAAATAGTCCTGCGCCTTGGTGCTGATCTGCGACGTCGTGATGATGCCGGACGACAGATCCTTGGAGACCATCAGTGCAGTGGAATCGAGGGCCGCCTGCATCGAGGAACGGGCCTGGACTGCGCGGCTGTAATCGACCGCAGCTCCGACGAAGGTCAAAACCGGCAGTAGCGCGATGGCGAAGATCACGGCGATATTGCCCTGTTCGGCCGCTACAAACCGGGCGAGCTGTGGACCAATACGGCTGACGAGGGGCAGGCGAGACATGACGATCCCCGGAATCTGTGACTTTGCCCGTTTTCGCGCCACGCCATTGAACGCCGGGTAAATTGGACCGTGGATAACCGGAGGTATCCCGGGCGAAACCGTCGCGGTCACGTTAAAGGCCGGGTTCCTGGTCAACATCTTCCAAACGGGCGGGGCGGAAGTTTTTGTCAAATCAGTCCGGATTGATTAACCTTGGCAAGGATCGCCCGGACCGGGAATCGGGACAGCCGCGGCCGCATCGACCGAGCCGCCGCACGCTTGCGGCGAGCCGGGGGCAGGCCCATATTCGGTGAAGCCGATCTGGCTTGGACCGGACGGTTGGAAGCGGCGATCCAACAAAGGCGGCGCGCCTGTGCGAAGCTCCGAAGGCCGGGGCTGCGTGCTGAACCGTCATACGCTTCCGTGGGGAATTTGAACGCCTGAGCCATGCCGCAACTGTCTTCCAGACCAGACCTGTCCGCCGCCCACGCTCCCCGGATGAGCAACGACGAGAACCGTTCCGGCGGTCCCTCCGCGCCCAACACGTCCGTCATCACCAAGGTCAAACCGAAGACCAAGCGGCCGAACCTGTACCGTGTGCTGATCCTGAACGACGATTACACGCCGATGGAATTCGTCGTTCACGTGCTGGAGAAATTCTTCCAGAAGGACGCCGAGGCCGCGACCAAGATCATGCTGCACGTCCATCATCACGGGATCGGGGAGTGCGGCGTGTTCACCTACGAGATCGCCGAGACCAAGGTGACGCAGGTGATGGATTTCGCCCGCAAGCACCAGCATCCGCTGCAATGCGTGATGGAAAAGAAGTAAGGCACCTTACGGCGCGTTCGAAGCCGGTTCTTGTGCATGTCGCAGTGTGATCGTCGCGTGATGTCTGCGCGCGATGTTGGTTGCGGCTGGCAAAACTACGGAATTCCGCACCGGCGCCGATCGCGCCTAAATCGGAACGGGTTTTGCATCGAGAAATACCCCAGCTGTGCAGCCGCCTGGGTCGCGGAACCGGTCTTTCGCCGCGATCTTATATAACTATATGTGACAAAGGTTGTTGTTGCCTGACCGGGCGATGACGATCATGATGGTGGGGGCCATAGAGGACGCGAATGCCGACTTTTTCCCAAAGCCTTGAACAATCCCTGCATCGTGCGCTGGCGATCGCAAACGAGCGTCATCACCAATACGCGACGCTCGAGCATCTTTTGCTCTCCCTGATCGACGACTCCGATGCAGCCGCCGTCATGCGCGCCTGTAGCGTCGACCTCGACAAGCTCCGCACGAGCCTCGTCAATTATCTTGAGACCGAATTCGAGAACCTGGTGACGGACGGCGCCGACGACGCCAAGCCGACCGCAGGCTTCCAGCGCGTGATCCAGCGCGCGGTGATCCACGTGCAGTCGTCCGGCCGCGAAGAGGTGACCGGCGCCAACGTGCTGATCGCGATCTTCGCCGAGCGCGAGAGCCATGCCGCGTATTTCCTGCAGGAGCAGGACATGACGCGCTACGACGCCGTCAACTACATCAGCCACGGCATCGCCAAGCGGCCGGGCGTCTCCGAGGCGCGCCCCGTGCGCGGTGTCGACGAGGAGACCGAAACCAAGGGCAGCGACGACGCCAAGAAGAAGGGCGAGGCGCTCGAGACCTATTGCGTCAACCTCAACAAGAAGGCGCGCGACGGCAAGATCGATCCGGTTATCGGACGCAATTCCGAGATCAACCGCGCGATCCAGGTGCTGTGCCGCCGGCAGAAGAACAACCCGCTGTTCGTGGGCGAGGCCGGCGTCGGCAAGACCGCGATCGCGGAGGGCCTTGCCAAGCGCATCGTCGACAGCGAGGTGCCGGAGGTGCTGGCGGCTGCCACCGTGTTCTCGCTCGACATGGGCACGCTGCTCGCCGGCACGCGCTATCGCGGCGACTTCGAGGAGCGCCTGAAGCAGGTGCTGAAGGAGCTCGAGGCGCATCCGAACGCCATCCTGTTCATCGACGAGATCCACACCGTGATCGGTGCGGGCGCGACGTCGGGCGGGGCGATGGACGCCTCGAATTTGCTCAAGCCCGCGCTCGCCTCCGGCACCATCCGCTGCATGGGCTCGACGACCTACAAGGAGTACCGCCAGCACTTCGAGAAGGACCGCGCGCTGGTGCGGCGCTTCCAGAAGATCGACATCAACGAGCCGACGGTCGAGGACGCGATCGCGATCCTCAAGGGTCTCAAGCCTTACTTCGAGGACTACCACCGGCTGAAATACACCAATGAGGCCATCGAGGCCGCGGTGCAGCTCTCCTCGCGCTACATCCACGACCGCAAGCTGCCGGACAAGGCGATCGACGTGATCGACGAATCCGGCGCGGCGCAGATGCTGGTGGCCGAGAACAAGCGCAAGAAGACCATCGGCATCAAGGAGATCGAGACCACGATCGCCTCGATGGCGCGGATTCCGCCGAAGAGCGTGTCGAAGGACGATGCCGAGGTGCTCAAGCATCTCGAGCAAACCCTGAAGCGCACGGTGTTCGGCCAGGACAAGGCGATCGAGTCGCTCGCCGCCTCGATCAAGCTGGCACGTGCCGGCCTGCGCGAGCCGGAGAAGCCGATCGGCTGCTACCTGTTCTCAGGCCCCACCGGCGTCGGCAAGACCGAGGTCGCAAAGCAGCTCGCAGCGTCGCTCGGCGTCGAGCTGTTGCGCTTCGACATGTCCGAATACATGGAGCGGCACACCGTGTCGCGCCTGATCGGCGCGCCTCCCGGTTATGTCGGCTTCGACCAGGGCGGCCTGCTCACCGACGGCGTCGACCAGCATCCGCATTGCGTGGTGCTGCTCGACGAGATCGAGAAGGCGCACCCTGATCTCTACAACGTGCTGCTCCAGATCATGGATCACGGCCGGCTCACCGACCACAACGGCAAGCAGGTCAACTTCCGCAACGTGATCCTGATCATGACCACGAATGCGGGTGCGTCCGATCTCGCCAAGCAGGCGTTCGGCTTCACGCGCTCGAAGCGGGAAGGCGACGACCACGAGGCGATCAACCGGCAGTTCGCGCCGGAATTCCGCAACCGTCTCGATGCCATCGTCTCGTTCAGCCATCTCAGCGTCGAGGTGATCGGCACGGTGGTCGAGAAGTTCGTGCTTCAGCTCGAAGCGCAGCTCGGCGATCGCGACGTCACCATCGAGCTGTCCGAAACCGCCAAGACCTGGCTGGTGCAGCATGGTTACGACGAGCAGATGGGCGCGCGTCCCATGGCCCGCGTGATCCAGGAGCACATCAAGAAGCCGTTGGCCGACGAGGTGCTGTTCGGCAAGCTGAAGGGCGGCGGTCACGTCCGCGTCGTTCTCGTCAAGGACGAGGCCGACGAGACCAAGGACAAGATCGGCTTCGAGTTCCTCGACGGTCCGGTCACGCCGAAGCAGGAGAAGCTCCCGGGCGCCCGCAAGCGCCCGCCGGGCAAGTCCAAGCCGGGCGGCCCCGGCGGCTCGAAGGGGCCGACCTCGAAGGGGCCGCTGGTCAAGGCTTGATCTGCGCGAGATGATTTGAAAAGGCCGGCTGAAGAGCCGGCCTTTTTGTTTGTCTTCGGATATTGCCTCGTGGCGAGACGGGCAGACGCTGACCTCAGGTAGCCGATGCCGTAGCGCCAATCTTATGTGCCGGCCTCCGGCGCGCGGGGCGGCCGCGGCTTTTTCGGAGCGCGCGGTGCTGCGTGCGGGACAGAGGGCTGCATCGTTACGATGACTGGATTCGGCTTGTGATCGGTTGCCGCCCCGGTCGCGGCATCGACGCCCATGCCGACGACACCGCCCAGCAAAAGATTGCCTGCGAAGCCAGCGGCACCGGAGGTCGGAATGTCTCGGCTGAGCGGCACGATCTGCGGTTCATAGCCTTCCTTCTGGAAGGCAATCGAGATGTCGGCGTTGCGCTTGACGACCACGGCGCAGGGCGTCGTGCAGGTGGTCGGAACCTCCATTCCGCTGACAATTGCTTCCACGCCTGACGGTGTCGATGAGATGCTGATATTTTCGGTCGTGCCGCGCGTGACCGACGCGCAGCCGCCCAGCATGACGCTGAGCGCCACAATTCCCAATGAACGCATGAAATGCCCCTAATTCCCCGCGCCAGTGAAGCGCAACCAGAGCGCGACGGCAATACTTCTTGCGTGGCATGGTAAAACTACGGATTGCATCGAAAGCGCGCTATTCGCCGCGCAGACGCTGATCGTCCTGCACGCGGACATGCTCGGCGCCGCGCGCGCCCGCGGGCGACAGCCGCAACATGCTCAGCGCCGCCCCGCAAAGCGCGAAGCCGACGCCGGTCAGGAGCGCGATCCTGGTCCCTTCCATCGGATAGCGGCCGAGGAACAGCGCCACCAGCGCCGCGCCCGTGGTCTGGCCGAGCAGCCGTGCCGTGCCCAGCAAGCCGCTGGCGCCGCCGGCGCGCTGGCGCGGGGCGGCGGCGATCATGGTGCGGTTGTTGGGGGTCTGGAACAGGCCGAAGCCGGCACCGGCCAGCGCCATCCGCCAGATCACGTCGAGCGGCGTCGGGGCCGCCGGCAGCAAGGCGAGCGCGGCGAGGCCGCAGGCGAACAGCGTGAGCCCGATGCCGCCGAGCAGGCCGGCCGGATAATGCTCGACCAGGCGGCCGGCGAGAGGCGCTGCGAACGCCACCGCGATCGGCCATGGCGTGATCAAGAGGCCCATATGCACCGCCGAATAGCCGAAGCGGCTCTGGAGATAGAAGGGGATCGCGACGAAGGCCAGCATCTGCCCGCAGAACGAGGCGATCGAGGTCGCAATCGACAGCGCGAACACCGGGATGCGCAACAGGTCGACCGGCAAAAGCGGCGAGGTCATGTGGGTTTCGCGATAGATCAACAGCGCGCCGGCGACGAGAGCGATGGCGAATTGCACGAGGCAGGTGACCGCGGCCTCGCCATGACCGACGCTGTCGACGGCCGCGATGCCGACGCCGAAGGTGATCGCGGACAGCCCTGCGCTCTGCCAGTCGAAGGAATGGCTGGCGGGCTTGGTGTGCGGCAGGCTGCGCACGCCGAGCAGAAGCGTCAGCGCGCCGAGCGGCACGTTGATGGCGAACAGAAAGGGCCAGCTTCCGACCGCGAGGATGCCGGCGGCGAGCGTCGGGCCGATCGCGGCCGAGAAGGCGACGACGAGCGCGTTGAGCCCGATGCCGCGGCCGAGTTGGCTGCGCGGGTAGGTGAAGCGCACCAGCGCCGAGTTGACGCTCATGATGCCGGCCGCGCCAAAGCCCTGGATGATGCGGGCGATCGTCAGCAGCGGCAGGGTATGCGCCAGCGCGCAGAAGGCCGACGCGAGCGTGAACAGCACGAGCCCGACCAGATAGACGCGGCGATAGCCGACGATCTCGCCGAGCGAAGCCAGCGGCAGCAGCGAGATCGTGATCGCGAGCTGGTAGCCGTTGACGATCCAGATCGAGAAGGCCGGGCTCGCGTCGAGATCGGCCGCAATCGTCGGCAGCGCAACGTTGGCGATGGCGCTGTCGACCACCGCCATGATGATGCCGAGCGCAATGGTCAGGATCGCCTGGTTGCGCAGCGGCTGCGGCAGGCCGTCGGCATGCTCGATTGGGGCAGGCGACATGGTGGAAGCGCGCTTGATTCGAGCCGTGGTTCGTCTCCGGATTAGAAAATTGCGAGATGCATCGCAACCCGGCAGGATACGGACGGTTCCTGCACTTGCGAAGCGGGTCTCCCGGCGCCGGGGGCGTGGGACAGGGCGGCCTTCGCGGGCTCACCAGCGCAAGGTCGGCTTCCCGAACACATAGAGCGCAACGAGCCCAGCCGTCACCGCCATCGAGACGATCCGGACGGTGCGGTCCCAATCGATCCTGCTCCGCTCGGCGCGGTTGAGATTGAGAGCGGTGAACAGGGCCTTCATGGCAAATCGGCGCATCGGGCTGCCTCGCGGGGGCGCACGATGCCACTGCCGGCGCGGGCTTGATGCAGCTCAAGCCGGAGGCCGAGCGGCCGGTCTCTACACCGGCGGCGGATTGCGGTCGGTGAAGGTTGCGCGCTGGTGCCAGTAGGGATACGGCAGCGTCACCTTGCTCGCCGCGTCGAGCTTTGCGATCTGGTCCTTGGTCAATGACCAGCCGACCGCGCCGAGATTTTCGCGCAGCTGCGTCTCGTTGCGCGCGCCAACGATCAGCGTCGAGACCGTCGGACGCTGCAGCAGCCAGTTCAGCGCAATCTGCGAGACGCTCTTGCCCGTCTCCTTCGCGACCTCATCGATGGCCTCGACGACACGATAGACGTGCTCGTCCGGCACGGGCGGGCCGAAGTCGGCGGTCTTGGGCAGGCGGCTCAATTCGGGCTTCGGCTGGCCGCGGCGGATCTTTCCGGTGAGGCGCCCCCATCCCAGCGGCGACCAGACCACGGCGCCGAGCCCCTGGTCGAGGCCGAGTGGCATCAGCTCCCACTCGTAGTCGCGCCCGATCAGTGAATAGTAGGTCTGGTTGGCGACATAGCGCGGAAAGCCGTGCTTGTCGGCAACGCTGAGCGATTTCATCAGGTGCCAGCCGGAAAAGTTCGAGACGCCGACGTAGCGGATCTTGCCGGCGCGCACGAGCCCATCGAGGGTCGCCAGCACCTCCTCAGGCGGAGTGAAGGCGTCGAAGCCGTGGAGCTGGAACAGGTCGATGTAATCGGTGCCGAGCCGGCTCAGCGAAGCATCGATAGCTGCGAGCAGATGCTGCCGTGACGATCCAATATCGTTGGGGCCGTCGCCGAAGCGGAACGTTGCCTTGGTCGAGATCAAAACCTTGTCGCGGCGGCCCTTGATGGCCTCGCCGAGAACGCGCTCGGACTCGCCGAGCGAATAGACGTCGGCAGTGTCGAACATCGACACGCCGGCATCGAGGCAGATATCCAGAAGGCGCCGCGCTTCGGTCGCGTCAGTCGTGCCCCACGCAGCAAGGCGGCCAACGCCGCCGAAGGTCCCGGTCCCAAGACTCAAGGCGGGCACCATGAGGCCCGAGCGGCCCAAGCGTCGGTATTCCATCGATATGCTCCTCGGCTGGCCGCAGATTGATCCCTGCGGTTCTGTTGCCCGATGGTAGTGCAAGCGTGCGCCGCGTCCTACCACGCGCTCACATAGCGGCCTTGCTTGGGAGCGGCCTAGTCGTGCAGACGCATGTCATCGAATGCTGCGTCAGTCACGCGCGGGCCGGCCGTCGTCGCCGGCAGCCGAGCCGCGCCCCTCGTTGCAGCAGAGGGAAGGCAGGCGGCCTCGCTCTCGCGCGCCTGTCGCGGCAGGAGCGTCAGGCCCCAGCCCACCGCGACCAGCACCGCCAGCCGGATCGCGATCACGCCCAGCAAGACTTCCGAACCGCTTGTCGCGCCGTGGGTCCTCATGTGCGCCAGCCTGAGCCCGGCGGCAGCACCTGACAATCTGGAATTCACAAGCATTGCCTTCGCCTGAAGCGAAGGCTCGGGCTAATGGCTGCCCGCATGTCAATGCCGCGACTGGCTCTGCCGGAAATCGCGCGGCGACATCCCGAAATGCTCGCGGAAGACGCGGCCGAAATGCGAGAGGTCGTTGAAGCCCCAGGCGAAGGCGATCTCGCTGATGTGGCGGTGGGCGAGCACGGGGGAGGCGAGGTCGCGCCTGCATTGAGCGAGACGCTCACCGAGGACGTAGCGCTGGAACGAGGTATTCTCGTCGGCGAGGAGATCGTTGACGTAGCGGGACGAGATGCCGAGCGCCGCTGCGGTCTCGGACAGCGAGAGGTCGGGATCGGCAAGATGAACCCGGATATGTGCCTTCAGCCGGTAGAGCAGGGCGGAGCGATGGGTCGAGGACGGCAGCGATGTCGTGCCGAGCCGTTCGCTGAGCGCCAATGTCAGGAGATCGACGGCCTGTTCCGACAGTGCGGCGGCGTTGTTCGGCGCAAGCCGGTCCGCGCTCTGGCAGAGCTTGAAGATGAAATCGTAGGCGAGCCGCTCAAGCGGGACGTCGGCGCCGAATGACATCGCGGTCAGCGCCTCGGTGCCGCCGAGCCGGCGTCTTACCATGTCGCGCGGCACCTTGAAGATCGTCTGCGTGAAGGTGTCGTTGAACTTCAGCTCATAAGGACGCGTGGTGTCATAGAGTGCGAACTCGCCGGGATGGATCACGGTCTCGCGGCCGTCCTGCACGACGCCGCCGGCGCCGCGATTGCCGAGTGCGATCAGGACAAAGTCCTGGTCTGAGCGCGAGATGCGGGAGGGTGTGCGGAAGACGTGCTGGCGGTCAGAGCAGACCTCGGAGCACACCGCCTTGCCGAGCGCGGCCTGTGTGACCGAGCCGTGAAAGGCGCTGCCGAGGTCGGACTTGCAGTCGAGCCCGACGAAGACGTCGCAGACGATGTCCTGCCAGAGGGCAAGCCGCCGGTAGCCGGGGCTGTCGTCCGTGGTGAACTGGATTGGCATCTGCAGAGCCTCCCTTTCACATCCCGTAAAATCGCATGTTGGCGCAGGTCCAGCCTGACCGGAGGCAAATCCCGTACCGGGCCGCGATCCCGTCCGGTCGAGTTTTTGTTCCGCCGCGGTCGAGCGCCCGCCGCCCGGCTTGGCCAAATAGACTGCATCGGACGCGGCTTCCGATCAACCGGCAAGGGAGGCGGCAATGGGCATCGAACATCCGAAATACAAGGTCGCGGTGGTCCAGGCGGCGCCCGCCTGGCTCGATCTCGACGCCTCGATCGACAAGTCGATCGCCCTGATCAGGGACGCCGCCGAGAAGGGCACCAAGCTGATCGCCTTTCCGGAGGCCTTCATCCCCGGCTACCCCTGGCACATCTGGATGGATTCGCCGGCCTGGGCGATCGGTCGCGGCTTCGTGCAGCGCTATTTCGACAATTCGCTGTCCTATGACAGTCCGCAGGCCGAGCGGCTGCGCGACGCCGTACGCAAGGCAGGACTCACCGCCGTGGTCGGCCTGTCAGAGCGCGACGGTGGCAGTCTTTATCTGGCACAATGGCTGATCGGACCGGACGGCGAGACCATCGCAAAGCGCCGCAAGCTGCGGCCGACCCATGCCGAGCGCACGGTCTATGGCGAGGGCGACGGCAGCGATCTCGCCGTGCACGCGCGGGCCGACATCGGCCGCATCGGCGCGCTGTGCTGCTGGGAGCATCTCCAGCCGCTGTCGAAATACGCGATGTACGCCCAGAACGAGCAGGTGCATGTCGCGGCGTGGCCGAGCTTTTCGCTCTACGATCCCTTCGCGCCGGCGCTCGGCGCCGAGGTCAACAACGCCGCGTCGCGCGTCTATGCGGTAGAGGGCTCGTGCTTCGTGCTGGCGCCTTGCGCGACGGTCTCGCAGGCGATGATCGACGAACTCTGTGATCGGCCGGACAAGCACGCGCTGCTGCATGCCGGCGGTGGGTTCGCTGCGATCTACGGCCCCGATGGCAGCCAGATCGGCGACAAGCTGGCGCCGGACCAGGAAGGGCTGTTGATCGCCGAGATTGACCTCGGCGCCATCGGCGTCGCCAAGAACGCCGCTGATCCCGCCGGGCATTATTCGCGGCCCGACGTGACGCGGCTTCTGCTCAACAAGAAGCGATACCAGCGCGTCGAGCAGTTTGCGCTGCCGGTCGATACCGTCGAGCCCACGGACATTGCCGCGGCGGCGAGCTGATCGCCGGGATCGAGGGGAGGCACGATCATGGAATCCGCAATTCCTCTGCATCTCGAGACCCCGCGCACGCGCCACAAGCGCGTGCCGGACGATTACCAGCCGCCATATCCGTCCTTCGTGGCGCGCTATAAGCCTGCCGTGAACCGGGTGGTGATGGCCTATTTCGGCGTTCAATATCGCGGCACGGCGCCGGCGGTTGCGACGGACGCGCTCACCGAAATCGCGGTGCGGTTTACAGGGGAAGGCGGACCCTCGCATTGGGACCGCGCACAATATGTTGATCAGGCCGGCTACGAGAACGTCGTCTCGGTGGCCTATTGGGACGACATCGCGCGCTTCGACGCCTGGTTCGGACCGGCGCGCGAGGCCTGGACCGGAAAGCAGCCCGTGGGCATCGGCACTTTCATCGAGGTGCTGCGCCCCACGGTGGCGCGGCACGAGACGCTGTTCTCCTCGCTCGGCCGGCCCGAGGGCGTTGCGGTGATTGCGCAGGGCATGAGCGGCGAGGTGCAGGAGCACGCCTATTGGGGCGGCATGCGCGACCGCATTCCGTTGTCGCAGACCGATCCGATGTCGCCGGGCGGCAATCCCGAGTTGATCCGCGACGGCGCACGGCTGCGCGTGCAGGCGCACGACAATCTCTGCCTGATCCGATCAGGACAGGATTGGAGCGATACCGAATCGTCCGAGCGAAAGCTCTATCTCGACGACGTCGAACCGGTGCTGCGCGAGGGCATGGATTTCTTGCGCGATGACGGCCTCGGCATCGGCTGCTACGCCAACCGTTACATGCGCGTGCTTGCAGCCGACGGGGGCGCGAGTGAAAAGTCCTACGGTCAAAGCTGGTGGAAGAGCCTGGCTGCGCTGGAGCGGTGGGCGGAGTCGCATCCGACCCACGTCAAGATATTCGGCGCCGCGATGAAGTATCTGTCGACGCTCGGTCCGTCAGCAAAACTGCGGCTCTATCACGAGGTCACCGTGGCGGCTGCCGACGAGCAGTTCTTCGAATATCTGAACTGTCACGCCAAGACCGGCATGCTGGCGGCGGTGGAGACCGTCAGCGCTTGATAGGCGAGATCACGCAATGGCCGAGCAGCTCGGGATGCGCGGCGCAGATGTGATGCGCGCCGGCGTCCCGCAGCTCGGCCTCGCTGCCATAGCCATAGAGCACGCCGATCGCGGTCATGCCGTTGGCGCGGGCGCCGACCACGTCATGGCTGCGGTCGCCGATCATGATCGCGCTGGCGGGATCGACCTTGGCTTCGTCGAGCGCGTAGCGCAGCAGGTCGCCCTTGTCGACGCGGGTGCCGTCGAGCTCGGAGCCGAACACGCGCTCGAAATACGGTTTTAGTCCAAAATGTTCGACGATGCGGGTGGCATAGACCGCGGGCTTGCTGGTCGCCACGAACATGCGCGGTGTTGTCGCTGCAAGCATTGTCAGGGTGTCCATGATGCCGGCATAGGCTTCGTTCTCGAACAGGCCGACATCGCTGAAGCGCTCGCGATAGAGCAGCAGCGCCCGGTCGGCGAGTTCCGCGCTGCCGGTGAGCTTTTGCAGGCTGGCATGCAGCGGCGGCCCGATGCACCAGGTCAGCTCGTCCTCGCTCGGCACCGCGACGTTCAGCCGCTCCAGGGCGTACTGGATCGAGCGTGTGATCCCGGGTTTCGGGTTGGTCAGCGTGCCGTCGAGATCGAAATAGATTGTCACCATGTTGCCGCGCCTGTGTCGATACCGCCGTCTATTGCTTGACCTAAACGAGCCCGCGGACCAAGGCAACGCGCAACAATTGTCACGCCGAAATCCGCCTTCTCGATATGCGTATCCCTTAAAGCTCGCTATTCGCGGGAGGGAAGCGTAGGGTCGCGCCATCACCGCCCTTCCATTGGCATCAACCGGTGACTGAGGGTCACCTGTGCTCCCGCCGACCGAGCAGGAGCATGTATGGCTGGATTTCGTCTGGTCGCCTGGATCCGCCGGAGAGCGCCTCTTGTCGCATTGATGCTTGGCACACTGTCACCAGGCGCTGTCGCGGCAGGACCGGACTGCCGCGCGATCGAAAGCACGAGCGGACGTCTCGCCTGCTACGATGCTGCGTTTCCTCCGAAGGAAAAAAAGCCCGCTGCTGCGGAGAACGATGGGTCCCGTGGCGCTTACAAGGACCCGTTCGTTGCGGAAGAGGCCAGAACCGCAGCGAAGCTGAAGAACATCTGCCGCGGATGTTGAGGGTTGCTCGTTCGCCGCGTTCTCGTTGATCGGCGATTCCGGGCTAGGATCGAGACAATTTTTCAGGAGAGGCCGGATGAGCGAGCGACTTGAAACTCTGAAGAAGGCCCGTGATCGCATGATCGAGGACAGGGACGCGCATGCGAAAGTGTTGGCCGCTCCCTTTGTGCGCGACACGGCCGAGCGAGCGCGCAACAAGTTCATCGAGATCCAAGCGCTGATCGATGCCCTCGACCGCGCCATCCGGGGCGAAATCCCGGTTCCGGTCAAAAACTAGGGCGGTCAGCAGCGACACCAGCGGAGCGTTTCATCGCAGATGTCGCTACCGCTCCCTCATTGCTGTCTCGCCCATTCGACGATTGCGGTCGCCTCCGCGCCTGCCCGGGTTTCCCAGGCGGCGATCGCATCGGTCGCTGCCTTCCGCAGCTCCGTGACAAGGAACGCGGGCGCCGGCTCGACGATACGGACGCCGTTGTCGCGCATGCGCGCATAGTTCTCGATGGTGCGGTGGGTCAATAGCGCGAGCTGGCTTTGCTCGGTCTCGGCCGCCGCGGCCAGCACCTCGCGCTGCATCGGCTCGGACAGTTCGGCAAAGGCGTCGCTGCGGACGAAGGCGATCGAGATTGGCATCGCGTAGTTGATGGCCGTGAAATACGGCAGGAAGTCCCACAGTTTGCGCCCCGCGCCGCCGTCGCCGGAGGTGAGGAAGGCATTCAGCCGGTGCTCCCTCAGTCCGGCGAGCGCCGCGTCCATCGGCAGGAATTGCGCGTTCGCGCCGGCCGCGCGCATGACCTCGGTGGAATTGGCATCGTAGGCCCGCAAGTTCAGTTTCGGCAGGTCGTCGGCATCGTCGAGCGACCGTTCCGACCAGAGGCCCGTGGCCGGCCAGATCGTCAGATAAAGCAGCTTGAGGCCACGCGCCGCGAGCGCCTTCTCATAGAGCGGGCGCGCCCGCAAATTGCTGGCGCGGGCGAGATCCACCGATTGCACCAGGAAGGGCAGGGTGGACAATCCGAGCACAGGGTCGAGGCCCGAGAGCGCGCCCGCGAAGGCATCGCCGCCCGCGATCCTGCCGTCCAGCGCCGCACGCGGCATCTCGCCCGAGTTGATCTTGAGCTGGTTGTCGAAGGCGTTCGTCACGGTCACGAAACCGTGGGTACGGTCGGAGACGCGCCTGGCGAAAGTCGTCAGTCCAATCCCGGAGATGTTATTCTCGGGGTATTCCGTGGTCATCCGCCAAGTGACTTGAGACGTGACTTGAGACGTGACTTGAGACGTTACCTGCGCGGCGGCTGGCGCGACGCTCAGGATGAGTGCGGCGAGGGCAAGGATCGAGCGGATCCGTTTGGCGGGGTAACGCATTGGGAGAAGCAGGTCAGGCAGCATATATTGGCAACTCATCGAACCATGGCACGATGCCACAACATGGCAGATCACCTTGTCGCATGTCGCGCCCGCGTGCGCCACCGCCGTGCCTGCACGAGATGGGGGCACATTGCGTCGTGCATCATCACCGCGCTACTCGTCTCGGCGACACAGGCTGCGGCGTGGGACAGCTCGCCTGCAAAGACCGATGTCGCCGTCCCCAGCGTCGAGGAGCTCGCGACGCCGCCGGCGAAGTCCGGCGATGCGCGCGAGAGCGACACGCGGGAATCGATCTGCCTGATCATCGAGGCCGCGGCGCGCGATGCCAATTTGCCGCTGGAGTTCTTCGCCCGCGTGATCTGGCAGGAGAGCCGCTTCCAGGCTGATGCGGTGGGGCCAATGACGCGCAGCGGCGAACACGCGCAAGGGATCGCGCAGTTCATGCCGGGCACCGCGAGCGAGCGCGGGCTGCTCAATCCCTTCAACCCGGTGCAGGCGCTGCCGAAGTCGGCGGAATTTCTGAACGAGCTGCGCAACCAGTTCGGTAATCTCGGCCTGGCTGCCGCCGCCTACAATGCCGGGCCGCGCCGGGTGCAGGAATGGCTCGCCGGCACCGGCGGCATGCCGGAGCAGACACGCAATTACGTTTTCGCCATCACCGGCACGAGCGTCGACACCTGGGCCAAGGCAGGTGCGACCGGCAAGGGGCCACCAAGCTCGCCGCCGACGAGTTGCCGCGATCTGATGGCGCTTTTGAAGCGCGCGCCGAATGCCTTCGTCGCCGAGCTCGAGCAGCATGTGGAGCTCGCGGCTGCAAAGATCTGGGGCGTGCAACTCGCCGCCGGCTTCGACCGCAACCGGGCGTTGGCAATGTATTCCCGCGCGGTCACACGGCTGAGCGCCGTGATCGGCGAACGTGATCCGAGCCTGCTCAGCTCAGTGATGCGTAGCCGCGGCACGCGCGCCTTCTACCAGGTGCGTATCGGTGCGGATACGCGAAACGAGGCGGATGAACTCTGCGGTCGCATCCGCAAGGCTGGCGGGGCGTGCTTCGTGCTGAAGAACCGCGGTGTGAGCGGGTAGGGCGTGCGCCCCGGAATGACAGCCACGCGTGCATGCCAGCCCCGCCGCGCGCTTCCTTGACGCCAGCCACCGTATTGCCCGTTATGCAGGCACGATTCCTCACCCGGCCAAAACGCGCGTGCCGCTTCCTCCGCTCGATTCACCTCAATGGCAAAGCTCCTGGCGCGCCTTTGCGTGGGGGCTGCGCTCGATCACGCAGACGATCCTCACCGTCGTGCTGTTCATGACCTATCTCGGCATCGGCGCGCTCGCCCACGATACCCATTTCAGCCTGCTCTGGGCGCTCTGCTCCACGCTGTTCGTCTGGGCAGGTCCAGCGCAAATCATCCTGATCACCACGCTCGGCTCGGGTGCGACAATCATCCAGTCTGCGATCGCGGTCACCGTCAGTGCGATCCGCCTGTTTCCGATGGTGGTCTCGGTGCTGCCGCTGATGCGTACGCCGACGACAAAACGGCGCGAGATGATCTTTGCCGCGCATCTCACCGCCGTGACGCTGTGGGTCGAATGCCACCGCTTCCTGCCGCAGGTGCCCCGCGAGCGGCGCATCGCCTTCGTCCACGGGCTCGGCTGCGGCCTGGTCTCGGTGTGCCTCGCCGCCAACACCGTCGGCTATTTCCTCGCCGCCAATCTGACGCAGACGCTTGGCGCGGCGATCCTCCTGCTGACGCCGCTGTCGTTCCTGTTCTCGACCGCGCGCAACAGCCGCGAGGTCGCCGATGTCGTCGCACTCGCGCTGGGCATATTGCTGTATCCGCTGGCCGCGAAGATGAACTCCGGCCTCGACATCCTCGTCAGCGGCCTCGTAGCGGGCACGATCGCCTATGGCGTGCATTGGTGGCGGGAGGTGCGCGCATGAGCTTTGCGCAGCTCATTGGCGACTGGCACGCGCTCGCCGTGCTGTTCGTCGCCGGCGTTGTTCCCAACCAGATATGGCGCATGCTGGGCCTGTGGTTCGGCGGCGGCATCGACGAGGGCTCCGAGCTGCTGGTCTGGGTACGGGCGGTCGCCACCGCGATCCTGGCCGGCGTCATCGCCCAGATCGTGGTCGAGCCGCCCGGAGCGCTTGCGAGCGTACCGGATACCTTACGCTACGGTGCGGTCGGCGCCGGCTTCGTCGTCTTCCTGCTGACCCGTCGCTCGATCTTCGCGGGCGTGGTCGCGGGCGAAGTCTTCATGCTGGCCGGCAAGTGGTGGTTGGGCTAAAACCACCAGCGAACAGCAGGGAACTGGAAATATGGTTCGCGAAAACGAGCTCCGCGAGGGCGAGGTCTCCATCGAGCTGCCGTCGACGCAGGATGCCGGCCTCGTCTTCATCGGCCGCATCCGCACGCCCTGGACCTCGCGGATGGAGACCCCGCGGCAGGGCCGGACAGACGGTCCGATATGCCGCCTCGAGATCTTCGAGCCGTTCGTGCCGGCGATCAAGGGCGTCGATTTCTACAGCAATCTCGAAGTGCTCTACTGGCTCGACAAGTCGCGCCGCGACATCGTCCTGCAAAGCCCGAAGAACAACGAGAAGACCCGCGGCACGTTTTCGCTGCGCTCGCCGGTGCGCCCCAATCCGATCGGCACGTCGATCGTGAAGCTCGTCGGCATCGAGGGCAATGCCATCCTCGTTCGCGGCCTCGACTGTATCGACAACACGCCGCTGATCGACATCAAGCCAGATCGTTGCGAGTTCACCCCGCTGGCCGCGCCGCAGCCGGGGGATTTTCAGACGGAATGACGGATGGTGACGATCAAACCGCCTTCAGCGCCGCAATGAGCTTGGTCGCGTTCTCTTCCAGCACCTTGACGTCTTCCTTGCGGCTGGCGGGCGGCAGCATCGCGACGCCGTCGTGGCGTGGCATCACGTGCATGTGGAGATGAAACACCACCTGTCCGCCGGCCGCCTCGTTGAACTGCTGCACGGTGATGCCGTCGGCCTTGAATGCGGTCATCGCTGCGGCGGCGATCTTGTGCGCGCCGCGGGCGACATGGGCGAAGTCATCAGGCTTGATATCGAGGATGTTGCGGGCAGGGGCTTTTGGAATCACAAGCGTATGGCCTGGTACCCGGGGCATGATGTCGAGGAAGGCGAGGACGTGCTCATCCTCGTAAACCTTGTGGCAGGAGAATTCGCCGCGCAGGATTTTTGCAAAGATGTTGTTGGTGTCGTAGGCGGTCATGGCGGCGGCTCCCTAGAATTTTGCGCTTACTGTCACCAGCCGCAGCGAACCGTCAAGGCGCCTCGTCGGCGCCTTTTCGGAATGGGCCGAGTTCGGCCAGTTCGCGTCCGGCTTCCGCAACATAGGCGCGTTCGCGCTTGAGGTAATCGTCGATGGCGCGGCGCAAGCCTGGATCGGCGATGAAGTGAGCGGAGTGGGTGGTCCGCGGCAGGTAGCCGCGTGCGATCTTGTGCTCGCCCTGCGCGCCGGCCTCGACATTCCCCAGGCCGTGTTTGATTGCGAAGTCGATCGCCTGATAATAGCAGACCTCGAAATGCAGGAAGGGATGATGCTCGACCGCACCCCAGTTGCGGCCGAACAGCGTATCCGAGCCGATGAAGTTGATCGCGCCTGCGATCCAGCGACCGTTGCGGCGGGCCATGACCAGCAGCACGTCCTGGCTCATGGTCTCGCCGATCAACGAGAAGAATTCCCGCGTCAGATAAGGCCGGCCCCATTTGCGCGAGCCGGTCTCCATGTAGAATTGAAAGAAGGCGTCCCAGGCATCCTCGGTGATGTCTTTGCCGGTGAGCCAGTGGATGGTGACCCCGGCGGCCAGCGCGTCGCGCCGCTCGCGCTTGATCGATTTGCGGTGGCGTGAGTTCAGCGTCGCCAGAAAATCGTCGAAACTCGCAAAACCCTCGTTGTGCCAGTGGAACTGCTGGTCGGTGCGCTGGAGGAAGCCGTGCTCGGCGAGCAGCTTCCACTCCGCCACGCGCGCGAAGGTGACGTGCACCGAGGAAGCCTTGCTGACGCCGCACAACGCCACCAGCCCGCTCGCCAGCGTCTCTGCGATCCGCTCGCGGTCGACGCCGTCGCGGATCAGGAGCCGCGGCCCCGTCGCCGGCGTGAAGGGAACCGAAACCTGCAGCTTCGGATAGTAGCGCCCGCCGGCGCGCTCATAGGCATCGGCCCAGCCGCGGTCGAAGACGTATTCGCCTTGCGAGTGCGATTTCAGATAGCAGGGCACCACGCCGGTGACGCGGCCATCGGCTTTGGCCACGAGATGCCGCGCCCCCCAGCCGGTGCGGATTGTTGCCGAACCCGATTTCTCAATCGCGGATAGAAATGCGTGGGAGACGAAGGGGTTATAGGCAGGCTTTGAGAGGCCGAGGGAATCGCCTGGAAGCCCGGATGAGGTTCCCTTGCCATGCCTGTTACAAATCTTGCCGGGATTGGCGCAGGCGTCCCAGTCGTCCGGCGATACTTCGCCAATGGAAGGTACGGCTTCGAGGGTGATTTCGGATGGTGCCATCGAGCCCAAGATCGTGCATTGCAGCAGCGACTTCAAGAGGGCGGGAACATCAAGCCTACGGCACGAACCCCTCAAAGATCATCTGGTCCGCATATTGGCCGACCCGCGTCCGCTGCTCGGTCGTGCGCACGGTCCAGCCGAGCAGGGCGCAGCCGAACACATTGCGGGCGATCCAGGGCGCCGGGGCCGGGAGGTGGTCGACCTTGAAGGCGACGAAATGCGGCTGGGTCTGGAAGCCGTGGCGCAGGTACAGCATGCCGTCGCGCTGTGCCTCGGTCAGGTAGGCCCAGTATTCGTCCTCATAGCTCCGCTGCGCGACGATGCCGCGCGGGCGGGAGGGCAACAACTCGCGCAGCGCCAGCACCTGATCGGGATCGAACGACATGCCGACGGCCGGGCCGTCATAGGATGCCAGCACCTCGGCCATCCGCTTCACCAGCTTGCGGTCGCCGTCAAAATGGCTCTTGACCTCGATCACCAGCGGCACGCGGCCGGCGACCATGCTGCAGAGGTCGCTGAGCGACATCATCCGCTCGGCCGTGTCCTTGAACGTGACGGCCTTCAGCTCGGCGGCAGTTTTCTCGACAAGCTGGCCGGTAGCTTCGGTAAGGCGGCCCAACGCATGGTCGTGATGCACCATGGCCTCGCCGTCGGCGGAGAGCTGGATGTCCACCTCGATCGAAAAATTGCCCGCGATCGCCGCCTGCACCGCGCCCGGCATGTTCTCGACGATGCCGCGCGAAATGTCATGCAGGCCGCGATGGGCGACCGGGCGGGCTGTCAGCCAATCAGGAGCACGCATTCGCCTCAGGCGACCTCGAACACGCCTTCGACCTCGACCGCCGCATCCGCGGGCAGCGAGGCGACGCCGACGGTGGTGCGGGCATGGCGGCCCTTGTCACCGAAGGCGGCGACCATCAGGTCGGAGGCGCCGTTGAGGACCTTCGGCCCGTCCAGGAAGTCCGGCGCCGAGTTGATGAAGCCGCCGAGGCGCACCACGCGCACGACCTTGTCGAGGTCGCCGAGCGCCGCCTTGACCTGGGCCAGCAGGTTGACCGCGCAGCCGCGGGCGGCCGCTGCGCCTTCTTCGATGGTCACGCCGGCGCCGAGCTTGCCCTTGGCGATCAGCTTGCCGGCGGGATCGAAGCAGACCTGGCCGGAGACGAACAGCAAATTACCGGTGCGCACGAACGGCACGTAATTGGCCACGGGGGTGGGGCCCTCGTGCAGCTTGATGCCCTGTTCCGCCAGCTTCTGCTCGACCGTGCCCGCCATGTTCGACCTCGTTGTTCAAAAATCCATCCGCCCGGGCGCATCAATGGCAGGCCGGGCGCGCCCTGTTTCGCCCATCGTGCCGCCACATGCAAGCAACCCCAAGGGGACTGCTGCGGCTGCATTTTGTTGAGGCAGGGCAGGAGGTTCAAAGCGAGGGCCGCAACTTTACGTGAAACGGCCTCAGTTGCGACGTAATGGAACGGTCATTAAAATGTCGAATCTGCGCTTTCCCCAGGGAACAGACATGCTGCACCTTTTCCGGACTTCGCTCGGTGTGACGGCGCTCGCGGCGGCCGCTTTCGGCCCCGGAGGCGTCGCGCAGGCCGCCAACGGTCCATTCCTCGCCCATCAGGCGCTCTATGATTTGAGCCTGGTGAAATCGCGTTCCAATTCGGTCAACAGCGCGCGCGGCCGCATCCTCTATAATTTCACCGGAAGTTCGTGCGAGGGCTACACCTCCGAATTCCGCCAGGTCTCCGAGCTCGACAGCGGCGAGGGCAAGGTCACGCTCAGCGACCTCCGCTCCAATTCCTGGGAGGACGCTGGCGGCAAAAGCTACCGCTTCAAGATCGAGACCCGGATGAATGAGGCGGATGCCGGCCGCGTCGATGGCTCGGCGGAGCGCGACGGCGACCACATCAACGTCAAGCTGAAGTTGCCGGCGCCGATGAGCTTTACGCTCGACGGCAAGATCGTGTTTCCGACCGAGCAGATCCAGCGCATCATCGCCGCCGCCAAGGACGGCAAGTCGCTGCTCGAGCTCTCCGTCTATGACGGCTCCGACGACGGCCAGAAGGTCTACAACACGCTGACCGTGATCGGCCAGCCGATCCCCGCCGACCGCGCCGGCTCGCCCGATCCTTCAACGTCAGACGAGCACATGAAGTCGCTCAAGCGCTGGCCCGTCACCGTCAGCTATTTCGACCGCGAAGCCCAGCAGAAGGAAGGCGAGCAGACGCCGGTCTACGCGATGGCGTTCGAGCTCTACGAGAACGGCGTCTCGCGCCAGCTCGTGCTCGATTACAACGATTTTGTGATTTCGGGCGCGATGGGCAAGTTCGACGCGAAGGACAGCAAGCCCTGCAATTGAGGGCTGGCCTGTAACACGGTCTCTGGCTACCCTCCCTCCCAACCACAAACATCCGGGAGGCCAACCATGCCCAAGCTCGATCATCTCCGCCCCAGCGGCCTGCATCACAATCCCGCCTATTCGCACGTCGTCACCGCCACGGGTGCGCGCACCATCTACATCTCCGGCCAGGTGTCGGTGGATGAGGAGGGACGGATCGTCGGCGAGGGCGATCTCGCCGCGCAGACCACGCAGGTGATGCAGAATCTCGGGCACGCGCTGAAGGCGGCCGGCGCGAGCTACGCCAACATCGTGAAGATCACCACCTTCGTCGTGAACTACAAGCCGGAGCTGCGCCCGGTCATCGGCAAGGCCCGCTCGGCTTTCTTCGAAGGCATGGAGCCGCCGGCCTCGACCCTCGTCGGCGTCTCGGCGCTGGCCGCGCCGGAATGGATGATCGAGATCGAGGCGGTCGCGGTCGCGGATTGAGCGCGCGCTACGCGCGCGTTGCGCCGGGTATCTCTTGCAGAATCGCCATCGCTTCGTCGGCCCTGTCAGCGGGCACAAAGAGGTGATCGTGGTAGAAGGCCGAAACGGCATTCACGCTGATGCCGGCTTCGGCCAAGCGAGTGGTGATCGCTGCCAGGAATCCCACCGCGTCGAGTGAGGAATGAACCTTCAGGGTGATCAGGCGCGAGGCGAACTCGTGGCGTAGCCCTGCCGTTTCGGCCTCTTCGCGCCGGATCACGAGCGTGGTTCCTTCCTGCTCGCGGAACGTCAGCAGCGGGTTGACTGCTGCGGGAATGGGCTCGTTGGGTGGGGTCGTGCAAAAGACGAAGGTGCTGGGCCGCATCTCCGGCTTGATGTCCCTCAACAGCGTGTTCAGATCGCGTTCGCCTGTCACGATTGTCAGCCTCTCAGCGCGCCAGGATGGGTCTAGCCCTTGCGAAACCCATCAGCGCTGGAATTTGACAGGGGCCTCGCCAACATACATTTGTATATCCCCTCTATTCTTTGTCATGCGCTGCTCTAACGCCCGTACAATTGAGCGACGGCGGGCGATTCTAATATTCTGAGCCCACTCGGATCAGTGCGAGGAAGCTCCATGAACGTCATCGTTCGAAAGCTCAACGGCCTGTGGCACCTCATCATCGGGTCCAGTCAGATCCGAACTCCGTTCCTGGCGACTCAGGACCGGCAGTTGGTCGTTCAATACGCCCGGCGGGTCTATCCGGGCGCCCGGATCTTCGAACACGACTGACGTCAGCAGGCCCTCACTCCTCCGCCTTCTCCGGCCCCTCATAGGCAATGCCGCGAATGACGGCGGCGCTGCCGAACTTCTTGCGCAAGCTGTCCACCGCGCGCTCGGCGTGGGCGGCACGGCGGTCGAGCATGTCGGTGTCGTCGGCGACTGAACCCTCGCGCAGCGCGCTGACGCCGGCGCCCATCAGGCGGAAGGCTGTGCCGTCGATCTCTTTCGCCAGCATCTCGCGACAGATCGAGAAGATCTTTGCGGCGAGCTGCGTCGGCGCCGCGATCGATTGCGAGCGCGTGCGCTGGCGGAAATCGGCGGTCTTCAATTTCAACGTGACGGTGGAGCCGGCCAGCTCGCTGCTCTTGAGGCGAGACGACGTCCTCTCGCAGAGCCGCCACAAAATCTTCTCCAGCGTCGCGAAGTCGCGGATGTCGGTCTCGAACGTCGTCTCGCTCGAAATCGTCTTGGCGCCCCGATCGGGCTCGACGCGGCGGTCGTCGATGCCGCGCGCGAGCCGCCACAGCCTGCGGCCGTCGCTCGGAAACTGCCGCATCATCTCGATCTCGTCGGCCTTCTGCAGGTCGGCGATAATGCGGAAGCCGCGTTGCACCAGACGCTCCTGGGTCGCCGGTCCGACGCCGAAGATGAAGCCGACCGGCCTCGAAGCCAGCATCAAACGGGCTTCCTCCTGGTCGAGCGCGGCAAACCCGCGCGGCTTGTCGAGGTCGGAGGCGATCTTGGCCAGGAACTTGTTGCAGGAGAGGCCTACCGAGACGCTGATGCCGATGTTGCGCTCGATGTTGCGCGCGAACCGCGCCAGCACCTTGGCCGGGATCATGCCATGCACCCGCTCGGTGCCGGAGAGATCGAGGAAGGCCTCGTCGATCGAGAGCGGCTCGACCAGCGGCGTCAGCGCCTGCATGGCCTGGCGAACCTCGCGTCCGACCCGGACGTACTTTGCCATGTCGGGCGGAATCACGGTCGCGTGCGGGCAGGCCTCGAGTGCCTTGAACATCGGCATCGCCGAGCGCACGCCATAGGTGCGCGCGATGTAGCAGGCGGCCGACACCACGCCGCGTTTTCCCCCGCCGATGATGACGGGCTTGTCGGCGATATCAGGATTGTCGCGCTTCTCGACGGTCGCATAGAAGGCGTCACAATCGATATGGGCGAAGGTCAGGCTCGCGAGCGCGCGGTGGCGGACGAGGCGGGGGGAACCGCAGGCGGAACAGCGCCGCACGCCCGTAGCCAGATCGGCCAGACAATCCCGGCAGAAGCAGCGGGGCCCGGCCGCCTCCAGGGCAATCACGGCACGTCGCGCTCCCAAGTGGGGTCGCCAAGCGCGTCGCCAAGGACCTGCCGCGCTGCGGCAACGTTGGTCGGATGCAGTTCCGCAGAGCTGGCAAAGGCCTTCACGGTGGCGTCATCGCGCATCACGAAATCGAGTACGCTGAGGAGGAAATGGGGGTCCGAGGCGGCATTGCGCAGCATCTCCGGGCCGACCCCTGTCTCGGCCAGAAACAGGCCCAACCGCTCAGGATCGCCCGCAACGAATGACAGCGCCTGAAGCGCAACGATTTCAGCGACTTCGCGGGGGTTGTGAACAGGCTTTTTCACGTGGCCGGTTTGCCTTTCCGTTAACTTTCGGTGTCTACTTTGGAGTCATCATGCCCGAGTCTCGTGCCTAAGTCTTGCGACCCCGGACAAGCAACTGGAAACCACATCGCAGAAAGTCGGCCCTCGGGTTTAACGAAACTCAAGCGAATTCGAGGCTAGTTTGAATCCAGTTTTCGAAGCGCCGGCGAGCGGCGCCTGAGGCGTCACATGCATCGGTCTGCGGACCAATCAGGAGGGCGGGATGGCTAAGACCGTCCTGATCGTGGAAGACAACGAGCTCAACATGAAGCTCTTCCGCGACCTGTTGGAAGCACACGGCTACCAGACCTCGGGCACCAGCAACGGCTACGAGGCGCTCGACCTCGTTCGCAAGATGCGGCCCGACCTCGTGCTGATGGATATCCAACTGCCGCAGGTCTCGGGCCTGGAGGTGACGCGCTGGATCAAGGACGATCCGGAGCTACGCAGCATTCCCGTCGTCGCCGTCACCGCGTTCGCGATGAAGGGCGACGAAGAGCGCATCCGCGAGGGCGGCTGCGAGGCCTATTTGTCCAAGCCGATCTCGGTCGGCAAATTCATTGAGACGGTCCGGCGTTTCATCGGATAGGAAGTGAGTTCACAGTGTCCGCGCGTATCCTGGTCGTCGATGACGTCCCTGCCAACGTCAAGCTGCTCGAAGCCCGCCTGTCCGCCGAATATTTCGACGTGATGACCGCCGCGAACGGCACCGAGGCGCTGGCAATCTGCGCCCGCGCCGAATGCGACATCATCCTGCTCGACGTCATGATGCCGGACATCGACGGTTTCGAGGTCTGCCGCCGCCTCAAGACCGATCCGGCCACGCACCACATTCCCGTCGTGATGGTCACCGCGCTCGACAGCCCGTCCGACCGCAACCGCGGGCTGGAAGCCGGTGCCGACGATTTCCTCACAAAACCCGTCTCCGACGTCGTGCTGATCGCGCGCGTGCGCTCGCTGACGCGGCTGAAGATGATGACGGACGAGCTGCGCATGCGCGCCATCACCTCGCTCGAGATCGGCATGCAGGCGCCCGAGCGCACCGCGGTGGCCGACACCGGCAAGGGCGGCCGCATCCTGCTGGTCGACGATCGCCAGTCCTCTTATGAGCGGCTGGCGACGATCCTCGCCGCCGAGCACACCATCGACGTCGAGCCGAACCCGACGGAAGCGCTGTTCCACGCCGCCGAGGGCAATTACGACCTGCTGATCGTCTCGCTCGACCTCAACAATTTCGACGGCTTGAGGCTGTGCAGCCAGGCGCGCTCGCTGGAGCGCACGCGCCACGTGCCGATCCTGGCGATCGCGGACCCCGAGAACTCGACGCGGCTGCTCCGCGGCCTCGAGATCGGCGTCAACGACTATCTGCTGCGTCCCATCGACAAGATCGAGCTGCTGGCGCGCGCCCGCACCCAGATCCGCCGTCGCCGCTATACCGATCATTTGCGCGACAACGTGCAGAACTCGATCGAGATGGCGATCACCGACGCGCTCACCGGCCTGCATAATCGCCGCTACATGGAGAGCCATCTGGCGACCCTGGCCGAGCAGGCCGCGACCCGCGGCAAGCCGCTCGCGCTGATGATCCTGGACATCGACTACTTCAAGTCCATCAACGACAATTACGGCCACGACGCCGGCGACGATGTGCTGCGCGAGTTCGCGGTGCGCGTGCGCAAGTCGATCCGCGGCATTGATCTGGCCTGCCGCTACGGCGGCGAGGAATTCGTTATCGTGATGCCGGAGACCGATCTCCACGTCGCCGGCATGGTCGCCGAGCGTCTGCGCCGCTCGATCGCAGGCGAGCCCTTCGCGATCCACAAGGGCACCAAGCGCATCGAGGTCACGATCTCGATCGGCCTGACCACGCTGGAGCAGAAGGGCGAGGCGGTTGGCGACGTCCTCAAGCGCGCCGACACCGCGCTATATCGCGCCAAGCACGACGGCCGCAACCGCGTGGTGTCGCAGGCGGCGTGAGGCCGCTCGGGCAGGGCCGGCGCAGAAAAAACGCGAAAACAACCCCATGCACAGTAGCCGACGCTAGCCGGATCAACGGCTTACGTTGGCGGCAAAACGACTGATGCAGACAGTAACGCCATTTGACTCGTCGGGCAAAACAGGGGCATGTTGCTAACATCCCGAACGTCCACGAACTCCGCTGTCATTCCCCGCGAAGGCGGGGAATCCAGTACGCCGCGGCGTTTCGGTTCAATCACAACCGTCTCTGGAATACTGGGTCTTCGCGGGTGACGACACCGTTCGATACGTGGACAGCGGTTAGTGCGGCGCGCGCTTGCCTCGCTTGACCACCTGCTTCACCGCATCCCCCACATCCACCCCCGCATTGCGCAGCAGCACCTTCGCTGCTTCCTTCGCCGCACGCGCCATCGCGGGGTCGTCGCGCACGAGGTCCTGCGCGATCGAGCCGTCGACCAGCAGCACGAGCTGTGTCGCCAGCGCATCCGCATTCGCAACGCGAAGCTCGTTCAGCCGGTCGCGAAACCAGACGCGGCGGCTTTCCTTGAAGGCGATTGCGATCTTCTTCACGGCGCGGTCCGCCGGGCCAAGCTCGGCGACCGCATTCACGAACGGGCAGCCGCGAAAGTCTTTTGCGGCGAAGCGGCGCTCCAGCGAATCGAACGTCGCAAGGATCTGCTCGGCCGGGGGCTTGTCCGAGGCGCGGGGCTGCACGAAGCGGCGTTTGAGATACGCAGCGATCAGCGCGTCCTTGGACGGGAAGTGGTTGTAGAGCGTGCGCTTGGAGATGCCGATCTCGGCCGCGATGGTGTCGACGCCGATGGCGCGGATGCCCTGCAGATAGAACAGCTTGTCGGCGGTCTCGAGGATCCGCTCTTTCATCGTCTGTGGGGCGGGCGGGGGAGCCATGCGACAGCGAGCGTCCTCTCGGCTTGACAGCGTGCACCTTTCATAGCCTAAGTACACAGGTCTGTGTAACCAAAATCAACTGGTATTGCAGACGACGGCGCTCGCGCCGCGCCGATGAGGGAGAAGAAAATGCCCCTGTTGCAGGTCCTGCGCCCGACATTGCCCATCCTGATCGGCGCCTCGATCATGCTGACGCTGAGCATGGGGCTGCGGCAGAGCCTCGGCATCTTCATGCAACCGCTGACCCACGACATTCATCTGTCGATCTCCGACTTCACGCTGGCGCTGGCCGTGCAGAATCTCGCCTGGGGCTTTCTTCAGCCGCTCGCCGGCGCGATGACCACGCGCTACGGCTTCCGTCCCATCATGATCGCAGGCTCGTTCATGTACATCGCGGGCCTGGTGCTGATGGCAACCGCGAACGGTCTCGTCGCCATCATGATCGGCGCTGGCGTGCTGATCGGCACCTCGCTCGCCTGCACCGCGGCAGCGATCGCGATGTCGGTGGCGGCGCGCGCGGTGCCCGCGACGGTGCGCTCCACCGTGCTCGGCATCGTCTCCGGCGCGGGCTCGCTCGGCGCGCTGCTGTCGGCGCCGATCGGCCAGATGCTCAACGACGGATTCGGCTGGCGCGTCGGGCTCGCCGGCTTCGTGGTGATGTCGGTGCTGATGATCCCTGCGGCCTGGTATGCCGGGCGTGTCGACGCGATCCCGCTGCCGAAGCCCGCGGGCGATGATATCGGCAATGCCACGGCGATGACCGCGGCGAGGACAGCGTTCGGCAACGCGTCGTTTGTGGTGATGACCTGCGCCTATCTTGTCTGCGGCATGCAGCTCGTGTTCCTCACCACGCATTTGCCGTCGTATCTCGCGATCTGCGGCCTCGATCCGATGCTGAGCGCGCAGACGCTCGGCATGATCGGCGGCTTCAACGTGCTGGGCTCGCTGTTCTTCGGCTGGGCCGGCCAGCGCTGGAACAAGCTCGCGCTGCTCGGCGGCATCTACGTCCTGCGCTCGCTCGCGCTCGCCTGGTACTTCACGCTTCCGGCGACGCCTGCCTCGACGCTGCTGTTCGGCGCGATCATGGGCTTCTTGTGGATGGGCGTCGGCCCCCTGGTCGCGGGCGTGGTCGCCGAGATGTTCGGCCTGCGCTGGCAGGCGATGATCCAGGGCCTCGCCTTCATGAGCCACCAGATCGGCAGCTTCCTCGGTGCGTACGGCGGAGGGGTGATCTACGACGCACTCGGCTCCTACACCATGGCCTGGCGCATCGGCGTCGCGCTGGGCCTTGCCGGCGGCATCGTCCAGGTCGCGTTCGCACTGATCAGGCCATCGCAACCGCCGACGCCGGTGCTACGGACGGCTTAGGAGGGCGGAAGCGCACGTCTTAGCCTTCATCGCGGCATGCAATTCAGCGGGGCATCCGATCAAGGGAGACCGCCCGTTACTTAGCGAAGTGTGACCAAATTTTCGTCTTGCTGAGAACTTGGGTTCCACGCGAAGACGATTAGTCGGCCGACATCGTTGGGAAGACAAACGGTCTTATGGATTCTTCTCATGTCGGCGAGGCCATCCCGGCTAGATGCTTTGTCGTATCACGACAAGCTTCGTGAAACCATCCGACCTCAGTGATGTCTCCTGCGCGTCTAGCAGACGCGGCAGCTTCAGGAGCCTAGCCCAGCTCTCGTGCCCCGGACGCAGCGCAGCGCTTCTTCAGCGGTGCGCTGCAGAGCCGGGGCCCATGTCGCGGCATCGTGGTGTGTTGCTTTTTGGGTCCCGGCTCTGCGCAGCAGCGTTGCGCGCTGCACCGCGTCCGGGACACGAGAGAGCTGAAGCTCGACCGCAACGGAAGGCCTGCGGAGAGGAAGAACTAACGCGTGCGTCCTGACCGCTTGAGATCGGCAACCTTAAACCTGTTGCCGGCGGCCAGACTGCTGCAGAACCAGTGGGCTCTGTTTCGATTCTCGCCCAGGAACACCTTCGTCTCGACGCAATTCTCGTAGGATGTATGGGTGATGGTGTCTCGGCACGTTGGCGAGAAAGGTCCGTAGTTCAGGCCACCGCCCGACTCGCTGCAGCCAATCCAGGGCTCCTTGCCGTGTGGGAAGCTTGACGCACAGCCACCGTTGCAGCTGCTGGCAACTTTCTCCAGGCTGGCAATCCTCCCCATCACAGACCCCGGCGCATACGAAGGCGTGCGCGTGGTTGACGTTTGAGCTGTTGACGCAGTCCGACGCGGCGCCGTTGTGTTTGCTCCCCGCTCCGACACGTGCGGCTTTGCCACCTGTTTCGGCGCGTCGACAGTGACGGGAGGGAGCGTGGCGGCAGAGCCTGTTGGGATTTGCGACGCTGCCGGGGCGCACAGCAAGACGGTTGACAAGGCAGCGACGGCTGAAGGCACGACAAGGCTTGATGATAATCTCATGACCATGTCCTTCCAAATCCGGGACTGAAATGCCGTCCCGGCACGTGCACGGTAACATACATTGTGAAGCGAGCAACCGAGGGTTGATAAAATATCCGTCGATGACGCGCCGTCACATGGCGGCCAAGAGAACGTTGAATGCTCGCTTAGAGCCCTTGCGATGTCTGCGTTTGGGCCAGGATGAAATCGAGCCGTCTAAAGCGCGATGAGATGAGGATGAATCATTATCGCGCTTTAGGTTGTTGTTTGAGCATGATCTTTTCGGAAAACCGCTTCGCACTTTTCCGGATCATGCTTTAGCTTCAACGTCGCCTTCTTCGCGCACAGCGGACGCGACAGTTCTAGGGCACACGCCGAGCTGAGCTCTCGTGCCCCGGACGCAGCGCAGCGTCACTTCGACAGTGCGCTGCAGAGCCGGGGCCCATGTCTTTGCATTGTGCCGTGTTGTTTGCTGGGTCCCGGCTCTGCGCAGCAGCGCAAGCGTGCTGCAGCGCGTCCGGGACACACGAGGCCAAAATAAAAACGGGGCCCTGAGGCCCCGTCAAAGTCCGTAACGTATCCCGCGATCTTGCTTGATCTTCTTACTTGATCTTGGCTTCGCGGAATTCGACGTGCTTGCGCGCGACGGGATCGTACTTCTTCTTGACCAGCTTGTCGGTCATGGTGCGCGAATTCTTCTTGGCGACGTAGTAGAAGCCGGTGTCAGCCGAGGACACGAGCTTGACCTTGATGGTGACCGCTTTGGCCATGTTCAGAACCTCAGAGATGAAGGGAATCTGGAGCCGGCCAAATGGCCCGCGTTGGCCGGCAACCTAGCCAGAAACGGCTTGATGTCAAGGTTTTAGGGCCGGAAAACTGCTCAAATCGGCCCAATCATGCTTCAAAGCAGCCGTAGCAGGCACCTGATCTATCGGCCCCCTTGTACGAGTTTCTGTACAGTGATATGTACGTTTGTCTGTACAGAAGGACCAGGACGAATTGCCATGGCAAACGTTTCGTACACGGAGCTACGGAGCAACCTCGCGGCCTACATGGACCAGGTCTGCGACGATCGCGCCCCGCTCGTTGTCACGCGCCAGAACGCCCGTAGCGTGGTGATGCTCTCGGAGCAAGAGTACGAGGGCCTGATGGAGACGGTTCATCTTCTGAAGAGCCCGGCCAACGCCGCGCGCCTTCTGCGCTCCATCAAGGAAGCCGATGAAGGTAAAGTCGTCGCGCGTGAATTGATCGAGCCCGGCTCGACTGGCTAGGCGACATGTTGATCGCCTGGACCGAGATTGCCTGGCAAGACTACCTGCAATGGCAGCACGAGGACGAAAAAATCCTCACGGCCATTAACGATCTGATCAAGGACATCAAAAGAGATCCGTTTAGGGGACTCGGGAAACCGGAGCCCCTGAAACATGATTTGCGCGGTTGGTGGTCTCGCCGCATTACCGGCGAGCACAGGCTGGTGTACCGCCTTCAGGGCAAGGATGACGGGCAGCAGCTCGTCATCGCCCAATGTCGATACCATTACTGAAAATATTCGTTGGTTCGGTCATCTTGGGCGTCAAAGATATTACCCCTCGAAGAAGCGGTTTTTCGGCCGCGGCAGGCCCAGGTTCTCCCTCAAAGTGGGCCCCTCATACTCCTTGCGGAAAATCCCGCGCCGCTGCAGCTCCGGCACGACCTTGTCGACGAAATCGTCGAGGCCGGCAGGGACGAACGGGAACATGATGTTGAAGCCGTCGGAGCCGCGGCCGACCAGCCATTCCTCCATCTGGTCGGCGATGGTTTTTGCGGTGCCGACAAAGGACAGCCCGCCATAGCCGCCGACGCGCTGGGCGAGCTGGCGCACGGTGAGTTTTTCGCGGGCGGCGAGATCGACCATCCGCTGCCGGCCGCTCTTGCTGGCATTGGTCTCGGGGATGTCGGGGAGCGGTCCATCAGGATCGAAGCCGGACGCATCCGTGCCGAGAATGACGGACAGCGAGGCGATGGCGCTGTCGTAATGCACGCGGCTGTCGAGCAACGCGCGCTTCTCCTTGGCTTCATCGACGCTGTCGCCGACCACGACGAAAGCGCCGGGGAGAATCTTGAGGTGCTCGGGATCGCGGCCGATCTTCTCCATGCGGCCCTTGATGTCGGCGTAGAGTTTCTGCCCGTCGCCAAGGCTGCCGCCGCCGGTGAACACAGCTTCCGCGGTCTCTGCCGCAAGCTGCCTGCCGTCCTCGGATGCGCCAGCCTGCACGATCAGCGGCCAGCCCTGCACCGGGCGGGCGATGTTGAGGGGACCGCGCACCTTCAGATATTTGCCGTTGTGGTCGAGCACGTGCATCTTCGCGGGATCGACGAACAGGCCGCTTTCGACGTCGCGCACGAAGGCGTCGTCGGCGAAGGAATCCCAGAGGCCGGTGACGACATCGTAGAACTCGCGGGCGCGCTTGTAGCGCTCGGCGTGCTCCATGTGATCGTCGAGGCCGAAATTCAGCGCCGCGTCCGGGTTCGAGGTGGTGACGATGTTCCAGCCCGCACGTCCCCCGCTGAGATGGTCGAGCGAGGCGAAGCGCCGTGCGACGTGATAGGGCTCGTCGAAAGTGGTCGAGCCCGTCGCGATCAGGCCGATCCGCTCGGTGACTGCGGACAGCGCTGACAAAAGCGTGAATGGTTCGAACGACGTTACCGTGTGGCTGCGCTTGAGCGCGTTGACCGGCATGTTCAGCACGGCGAGGTGATCGGCCATGAAGAAGGCGTCGAACTTGCCGGCCTCGAGCTTCTGGATCAGCGTCTTGATGTGACCAAAATTGAAATTGGCGTCCGGCCAGGCCCCGGGATAACGCCAGGCGCCGGTGTGGATGCTGATCGGGCGCATGAACGCGCCAAGCTTGAGTTGCCGTTGTGCCATCGCCCGGTGTCCGTTCTTTGTGTCGTTCGGGAAGACATAGGAACGCCGCGGAACTCCGCCATCGGGGGAGGCGGGAAGATTATTTTGTTTTTCGATGTGTCCTCAGCACATTCGCGTCATTCCGGGGCGTTGCGTTAGCGGCGCGCTCCGGCATGACGGAGGGAGATCCTCGAACCAATCCGCCGCGCAGCCCGACCAAGCCATGACCTCGTGAGGAGACCATCGATGGCAGGCGCAATGACAGTGGATGGCGGCATGGTCCGCATCGACCGGCCCATGCCCTGGATCGGCCGGCTGCCGTCGCTGCCGCTGTTGGCGGCAAGCGCCTATCTGCTGTGGAATGTCGCGCTCGGCCTGCGTCAGGATTTTTCCGGCTTCGGACGGCTCGCCGATGATCTCGTGCCGGTGCTGGTGTTCACGGGGCTCGGGCTGCTCGTCGGCATCCCCGGCGTCATCCTGCTCACCTTCCGCTATTTCGTCGTCCTGAACGAGACGCTGCGCCAGATCGTCATCACCAGGCAGTTCGGCCCGCTGAATATTCGCAAGCATCGCGATCTCGCCGACTATCATTTCATCAGCATCACCGACGACTACGATCCGCAGGCGACGGCCTATGACGTCAATCTCTGCGGCAACAGGGGCACCGAGCCGATTACGTTGATGAGCTTCACCAAGCGTGAAGCGGCGGACAAGCTCGCAAACGAGATCGGCCGCATCCTCAAGCTGCCTGCGCGCGATTATGTCGGCACCGAGCCTGATGATTCCTGATTAAGGCTAGCCACGACCTGTTGCTACCCGTGGCGGAAATTGCCATCCTCGCGGCCGAACACCGCAATGGAAGGCCATGACCTCAGCGAATGATTCCATTCCTGCGCTTCTACCGCGCGGCAAGGGCCACCAATTTCTGCTGTATGGCGACTCCTGTTCGGGCGTGCCGGGTGCATTGCACGAGAAGACCTTCGCCTCGGTCAATGCGGTCGTTCAACGCCTGAGACCGCAGCCTGAATTCGTTCTCTTTCCCGGCGATGAAATCATTGGACTGACGCCGGATCCGGACGCGCTGCGCGCGCAGTGGCGCTATTGGCTGGATACGGAAATGGCATGGCTCGACCGTGCGGCCATTCCGATCTGGCACACAACCGGCAATCACACGACCTATGACGTGATGAGCGAAGCTGTGTTTCGCGCAGTGCTTGAGCTGCCGAAGAATGGGCCGCCGGGACAAGCGGGCCTTTCCTACTTCGTGCGGCGCGGCGACCTCCTGATGGTGTTTGTCAACACGCTCTGGAGTGGCCTTGGAGGTGAGGGCCATGTCGAGCTCGGGTGGTTGGATGCTACGCTCAGAGACCATGGCGATGCCCGACATAAGCTCGTCCTCGGTCATCACCCGGTGTTTCCCATCAACGGCTTTACGGCGACGTATCAGCGCGAGATCGGCCACGAATACGCTCGCCCGTTTTGGGACATCCTGGTGAACGAAAACGTACTTGCCTATCTGTGCAGCCACATCCTCGCCTTCGATGTGCAGGCGCATCGCGGTGTCCTGCAGATTTGCACTGCGGGCGCCGGAACGGCTCACAGGATGCCGGAGGGCGTCGAGTATCTGCATTGCGTTCAAGCCGCGCTTGACGAGCAAGGCCTGCGTTATCAGGTGCTCGATGTTCACGGTGCGGTCAGGGAGAGGATGGAATGGCCGCTGCGCGATCCCGATCCTGTTCGGTGGCGGGAGCTGCCGCTCGGGGAAGCCGAAGCGCCGTTTAGCGGATTTGTGGAGAGCGGACATAGAATCGAGCTGAGGCTGGTGGGACAAAGCGCTGCGACCGATGTCGCATCGGCTCAGACGATTTTCACGGCTTTCGCGCCTGATTCGATCGCGCCGTTCTGGTTTGGCCTCCGGGGACCGAAGCAAACTCTGACAGCCATCGTTGGTCGTGAGCCGGGACGCAGTCCATCCTATTGGTTGGGACCTGATCTTCCGGCGGGCGACGGTTTCGATATTCACGTCACGATCTATCCGGACATGGGCCCCGGCGGTCTCTTATACCGCCATCACGGCTCCCCGCGTTGGTCGTCCTTCACCTCTGCGACGGCGCGAGGGTTGGAGCAGCTTTCGTGGCCGCAGCACTGGGCGATCGGCCATGGACAAGGTGGCAGCGAAGACCGCGCCTTCAAAGGTGCGGCGCTCAATATGCTGATCGCGCGAACGGGCCTGGAGAGGTCGGTGGCTGGATCAGCTTAAAATATCCTTCTGCATCTTGCCGCCGTAGAAATGGAAGAACGGCACCGGTGCATCGTGGCGGAGCGGGCCGGTGGCAAGGCGCGTGTCGAGCTCGTTGAGCACGTTGCGGGTCATCGGATGCAGATCGGCGAGCGGCTTTGAGCCGAGCTCGACCCAGACCAGCTCGACCAGCTCGGCATCGGCATGGATCACGCCGTCGACGCGGTGGGCGATCGCGGAGGCGTCCGCCGTGAAGAAGCGCGTGTCGAACCGCTTGACGCGGCCGGGCGGGGTGATCGCGCGTGCGATCAGAAACAGGCTGGAGGGATCGGGCAGGAGGCCCGCATCCGCGAACGGCTTCCAGGCACCTTCGAGCCTGGCCACCTTGCCTTCAGTCTTGCCTTCCGCCTTGCGCCCGAGACAGAGACCGGTCTCCTCACAGGCCTCGCGGATCGCGGCAATCGCCAGCGACTTCGCGCGCGGGGCCGGCGTCTTCGGGCTGCCCTTGGCGAGATTGGCTTCCAGCTCGGGGGTGATGGGCGCCGCGCACGGCACGCGATAGTCGTCCTTGTCGACACGGCCGCCGGGGAAGACGAACTTTCCGGGCATGAACACCACCTTGTCGTGGCGCTTGCCGACCAGGACTTTTGGAACGGCGCCGCTGCGATCGACCAGGATCAGCGTCGCGGCATCCCGCGGGCGAAAATAGGGATGGTGATCGGCTTCCTTGCCTTCGTGGATCTTTGCCTTTTCCGCCTGCGCCGTACCCGTCATGTCCTCACCCAAAACCGCTTCTTGTCTATTTTGCTTACACCGGCGGAATACCATCCGGCGGGGTCTCGTCAAACCCGTGCATGCGCAGAGCCCATTGCAATCCGACCACGGCTCCCTTCACCGGCTGCAGGAGTGCGAGCGAGGCGACGAAGGTGAAGGGCAGATAGGCCGCGAAGCTGATCCAGACCGGCGTGGTGTAGTTGGTCTCGATCCAGAGGATGGTGGGCACCACGATGTGACCGACGATGACGATGACGAGATAGGCGGGCAGATCGTCGGCGCGGTGCGGCGTGAAATCGAGGTCGCATGTCGCGCAATTGTCCGCCGTCTTCAGGAAGGCGCGGAACAGTTTTCCCTCGCCGCAGCGCGGGCAGCGGCCGCGAAAGCCGCGCTTCATCGCGGTCCAGACGTTGCGCTTCTCGACGAGTCCGGTCTCGCGGGTCCAGATCTTCGGCGCCGTTCTCGTCGTCACCACGCTTTGCCCTTCTGGCCCTTGCCTGTTCCCTTGGGCTTCTTGCCCTTGCCGGGCTTTTTCTGCTTCTCCGGCTTGCGTTTCTTGTCCGGACTGCGCCCGGGATGCGCCTTGAACGAGGGGCGGCGTTGCGGACCAGATGGCCTGCGGCCGCGCGGCGCGGTCTCACCCGTCGAGGACAGCAGCTCGAAGCGCAACGCGCCTGCGATGGGAGCTGCTTCGATCAGGCGGACGTCAACGACGTCACCGAGCTGGTGCATGGTGCCGCTGCGCGTGCCGATCAGCGCGTGGCGGCCCTCGTCATAGTTGAAATATTCCGTGCCTAGCGACCTGATCGGGATCAGGCCGTCGGCGCCGGTCTCGGCGAGCTTGACGAACAGGCCGGCGCGCGTGACGCCGGAGACGCGGCCCTGGAAGCTCGAGCCGATGCGGTCGGCGAGGTGATGGGCAATCAGGCGGTCGACGGTCTCGCGCTCCGCCTTCATCGCGCGGCGCTCGGTCACCGAGATGTGGGCCGCGACTTCGCTTAAGGTTTCCGGCGTCTCGCTGTCGGGCAGCGCGCCTTCGCCGAGGCCGAGCGCACGCACCAGCGCGCGGTGCACGACGAGGTCGGCATAGCGGCGGATCGGCGAGGTGAAATGCGCATAGCGGTGCAGGTTCAGGCCGAAATGACCGTAATTCTCCGAGGAATATTCCGCCTGCGCCTGGGCGCGCAGCACGACCTCGCTCACCAGCGGAAAGTGGTCGTGGCCTTCGAGCTGCGCCAGCACGCGGTTGAACAGAGCGGGACGCAGCGCGCCGCCCTTTGCGAACGGAACGTCCAGCGTCGCCAGAAACTCCGCGAGTGCGTGGACCTTTTCCAGCGTCGGCTCGTCATGCACACGGTAGATCAGCGGCAGCGACTTCTTCTCGAGCATCTCCGCCGCCGCGACATTGGCGAGGATCATGAACTCCTCGATCAGCTTGTGCGCATCGAGCCTGTCAGGCACGACGACGCGGTCGACGGTGCCGTCGCTCTTGAGCAGGATCTTGCGCTCGGGCAGATCGAGATTGAGTGGATCGCGCTCGTCGCGCGCGCGCTTGACGCAGGCATAGGCGGCATAGAGCGGCCTCAGGATCGCATCGAGCAGGGGGCCGGTGGTGTCGTCCGGCCGTCCGTCGATCGCGGCCTGCGCCTGCGCGTAATTCAGCTTCGCGGCCGAGCGCATCAGGATGCGGTGGAAGCTGTGCGAGCGCTTGCGGCCGTCAGGGCCGATCACCATCCGCACCGCGAGCGCGCCGCGCGGCTCGCCCGGCACCAGCGAGCAGAGATTGTTGGAGATGCGCTCGGGCAGCATCGGTACGACGCGATCGGGGAAATAGACCGAATTGCCGCGGTCGAGCGCGTCGCGATCTAGCGCGGTGCCCGGCTGCACGTAGAAGCTCACGTCGGCGATAGCGACGTTGACGACGAAGCCGCCCTTGTTGTTGGGATCGTCATCCGGCTGCGCATGCACCGCGTCGTCGTGATCCTTGGCGTCCGGCGGATCGATGGTAACCAGCGGGACCTCGCGCCAGTCTTCACGGCCCTTCAGGTTGACCGGCTCCGCCGCTTCGGCTTCCCGCTCTGCCGCGGGACGGAATTGCATGGGGATGTCGTGCGCGTAGATCGCGATCAGGCTGATCGCCTTCTCCGACTTGACCGAGCCGAGCTTCTCCTTGACGCGGCCTGACGCCAGCCCAAAGCCGCGCGAGCGGATGATGTCGACGCTGACGAGATCGCCGTCTTGCGCGCCGTGCGTCTCGGTCTGGGCGATGTTCAGCTCGCGGTCGGCGGACTTCTTGTCGACCGGGATCAGCCGTCCGCCGCCTTCGGGCAGGCTGCGGAAGACGCCGAGGATGCGGGTCTTGGCCTTGTCGAAGACCTTGATGATGTGGCCGCGATAGGCCGGGCCCTCGGTCTCATCGGAGCGCTCGACGCGCAGCAGCGCGCGATCGCCGACGCCGGCCGCGGTGCCGGGCTTCGGCCGGCGCGGCATCGTGATGAGGATTTTTGGCGGTTCGCCGCTTTCGACTTCGTCCCATTCGGTGGGGGAGGCGACCAGCTCGCCGTCAGCGTCGCGGCCGGTGATGTCGGCGACCAGCGTCGGCGGCAGGCTGTCCGGCTCTGAAATCGTATGGCGCTTTTTCTTGACGAGGCCGTCGTCGGCGAGCTCGCGCAGCATGCGCTTGAGCTCGATGCGATCGGCGTTCTTGAGGCCGAACTCGCGTGCAATTTCGCGGGTTCCGACCTTTCCGGGATTTGCCTTGATGAAGGCGACGATGGCTGCCCTGTCGGGAAAGCCACGGTCATTCTTGCGTTTCACTTAACCTCTAATTGGTGCCGGCACTCTTCTTGGCCGGAGCTTTGGCGCCAGCTGCCTTGGTCGGTGACGTCTTGATGGCCGAAGTCTTGGCCGTCGACGACACGGCGGCACGCGCCTTGCTGGTGGATTCGGATTTGGTTTTGGCGGCCTTCTTCGCGGCCGGCTTTTTGGTTTTTGGCGCGGCGTCATCGCCGTCCGCAGCCTTCTTGGCCTTCGTCTTGGTCTTGGCCGGCTTCGCCGCCTTCTTCGGCTTCTTGCCGCCGCCCTTGGCCGCGCGCTCGTCGATCAGCGCGATCGCCTGCGGCAGCGTTATGGCGTCTTTCTCGATGTCGCTTGGGATCGTTGCGTTGACGCCGCCGGCCGTGACATAGGCGCCGTAGCGGCCGCCCTTCACCGTGACGGTGCCGAGGGTGGGATGATCGCCGATCGCCTTGCCGGGATCGGCGCCGAAGCGGCGGCTCGGGCCCTTGGCGATCTTCTCCGCGATCAGCGTCACCGCGCGGTTGATGCCGATGTCGAACACTTCATCGCCGGCCTCCAGGCTGGCATAGGTCTTCTCGTGCTTCACGAACGGCCCGAAGCGACCGAGACCTGCGGTGATCGGCTCACCGGTTTCCGGATGCTTGCCGATCTCGCGCGGCAGCGACAGCAGTTTGAGCGCAAGCTCGAACTCGACATCGCCGGGCGAGGTGCCCTTCGGAATGCCCGCGCGCTTGGGCTTCTCGCCTTCGGAATAATCCTTCTGCTCGCCGAGCTGGATGTAGGGCCCGAACCGGCCGGCCTTGACCCAGACATCACGGCTCGTGTCGGGATCCTGCCCGAGCGAACGGTCAGCGGTGGTCTCGCCGTCGGCGGCAAGCTGACGGGTGTAGCGGCATTCCGGATAGTTCGAGCAGCCGACGAAGGCGCCGAACTTGCCGGCCTTGAGATTGAGCCGGCCGTTGCCGCAGCTCGGACACTGCCTGATGTCGCCGCCATCGGTGCGGGGCGGATAGATGTGCTGTCCGAGCATGTCGTCGAGCACGTCCAGCACCTGCGCGACGCGCAGATCCTTGATCTCGTCGACCGCGCCGATGAAGCCGGTCCAGAAATCCTTCAGCACCTGCTGCCAAGAGATCTCGTTGTTGGAGATGCGGTCGAGCTGCTCTTCCAGATTGGCGGTGAAGTCGTATTCGACGTAGCGCGCGAAGAAGCTTTCGAGGAACGCGACCACGACGCGGCCCTTGTCCTCGCCGTGCAGGCGCTTCTTCTCGAGCTTGACGTAGCCGCGGTCCTTCAGGACCTGGAGGATCGAGGCATAGGTCGAGGGCCGGCCGATGCCGAGCTCTTCCATGCGCTTGACCAGCGAAGCCTCGGAGAAGCGCGGCGGCGGCTCGGTGAAGTGCTGGGTGACTGCGAGCGACTGCCGCTTCAGCGCGTCGTTCGGGCTCATCGCGGGCAGGCGGCGGGAGTCCTCGTCCTCCTCGTCGTCGCGGCCTTCCTGGTAGAGCGCGAGAAAACCGTCGAACTTGACGACCTGGCCGGTGGCGCGCAGGTCCAGCGTGCGGCCGCCGGCCTTCGCCGTGATGTCGACCGTGGTGCGTTCCAGCTCGGCCGATTCCATCTGGCTCGCGATGGTGCGCTTCCAGATCAGCTCGTAGAGCCTCGCCTGGTCGGTATCGAGCTTGCGGCTCATGCTGTCGGGGCGGCGCGACATGTCGGTCGGGCGGATCGCTTCGTGGGCTTCCTGGGCGTTCTTGGCCTTGGCCTGGTACTGGCGCGGCGCGTCCGGCACGTAGGCGTTGCCGTAATCCTCGCCGATCACCTTGCGCGCCTGGGTGATCGCGGACGGATCGATCTGCACGCCGTCGGTACGCATATAAGTAATGAGTCCGGTGGTCTCGCCGCCGATGTCGATGCCCTCGTAAAGCCGCTGCGCGATCCGCATCGTGTGCGCCGGCGCAAAGCCGTATTTGCGGCTGGCTTCCTGCTGCAGCGTCGAGGTGGTGAACGGCGCCTGCGGATTGCGCCGGGCGGGCTTTGCGTCGACCGAGGTGACGGCGAAGGCCGCCGTTTCCAGCGCCTTCTTGAAGTCTTCGGCTTCCGCGCCGGTGCCGATGTCGAGGCGCTGGATCTTCTTGCCGTCGGCGCCGACGAGACGAGCCTCGAAGGCGTCGCCGCGCGGCGTCAGCAAGGTCGCGATCAGCGACCAGTATTCGCGCGCGACGAACTTCTCGATCTCCAGTTCGCGGTCGCAGACCAGCCGCAGCGCCACCGACTGCACGCGGCCGGCCGAGCGGGCGCCCGGCAGCTTGCGCCACAGCACGGGGGAGAGGGTGAATCCGACCAGATAGTCCAGCGCGCGGCGCGCCATGTAGGCGTCGACCAGCGCACTGTCGATCTGGCGCGGATGCTTCATCGCGTCCGTGACCGCCTGCTTGGTGATGGCGTTGAACACCACGCGCTCGATCTTGTGGTCCTTGAGCGCGCGCTTCTCCTTCAGCACCTCCAGCACGTGCCAGGAGATGGCTTCGCCCTCGCGATCAGGGTCGGTCGCGAGAATCAGGCGGTCAGCGCCCTTCAGGGATTTTGCGATGTCGTTGAGCCGGCCGGCCGCCTTGGGGTCGATCTCCCAGATCATCTTGAAATTGGCGTCGGGATCGACGGAACCGTTCTTCGCAGGCAAGTCCCGGACATGGCCGAACGAGGCCAGAACCTCGTAGGACGAGCCCAAATATTTGTTGATCGTCTTGGCTTTCGCCGGCGACTCCACAATGACGATATTCATGTAGTTCCAGTAACTTATGGGGAAATTCTGGGCCGAATTCGATGAGATTCGGGTCGGCCGTTTCGTCCCGAACATGGGTGGTGCGACCCTCGCTGTCAAATCGAGGGGTGTTGAAAGCCATCCCGGTGGGAAAAGTTTCATATCGAGAAAGTTGCAAAATACCACCTTTGAGTTGCGGCCGATGTCGGCGTAATGTTTCTGCGGGGATATGGATTCGGGTGGGGTCTGGTGACTAGGCCAGGAAAGAAACGGGCGCGCGCCGCATCAGGCGCGCCGGGAGGCTCGCGTCACGAGGAACCGGGGGAGGGCGGCGTGGAGGAGGCGGTTGCCTTCATCGCCGAGCAGGTCGGGGCATTGCGCAAGCTCGCCGAGCGGCACAAGCTCGACGTGCTGCATTATCTCCTGGGAATGACCAAGCTCGAGGCCGACGAGCATCTGCGACTGCGGAGCAAGCGCAAGCTGTCGTAGCGGCGAAGACCGAGCGGAATCGATCACGCTCTCTCTCTCCGGAGTCGTCCTGGCGAAAGCCAGGACCCATACCGCGAGGTCTATCGACCCGAGCGCGGTGCGAATTCCGGGTGACGAGTCTTCGCCAAACTCGTCCTTGGGTAATGGGTCCTGGCTTTCGCCAGGACGACGTTGGAAAGACAGCGCGCCGCTATCCCGTCGAGCGTCGCCGCGGCGCAGGCCGCGGCTTCAGCATGGTGTCCGCCGGGCCGAGCAGGCGGCCGTCCTCGGCGCGTATTTCGAGCTTCCTCACCGGGCGGCCTTCCTCGCGATCGACCAGAATAGTCGCGATCTCTTCCGGGCGATCGTCAAACTCCTCGCTCCATTGCCGAAGTGCGACCAGGATCGGGAAGATGCCGCGGCCCTTCGGCGTCAACACATATTCCTGGTAGGCGCTGCCGTCGGAGGCGGGGGCGGTTGCCAGGATGCCGTGCTCGACCAGCGCGCGCAGCCGCGCCGACAGAATATTCTTGGCCATGCCGAGCTTGTTCTGGAATTCGCCGAAGCGGCGGTGGCCGAACAGCGCCTCGCGGATGATCAGCAGCGACCACCAGTCGCCGATTGCTTCCAGTGATCGCGCGATCGGGCAGGCATCGCCCTCGAAGCTCGTTCGTTTCACCATCGGCTGCTCCTTTCGCGTTCGCCCGATTTCGGCGCCGATCACATGCTTGTGTGGTTGCATCATAAAACCATATGCCCTAGATGGCAATCTAGTTTTATGATGCAACCACTGGAGGCGAGCGTGAGACTGAAGAACAAGACGGCATTGATTACCGGCGGCAATAGCGGCATTGGACTGGCAACGGCAAAGCTGTTCGTGGCGGAAGGCGCGAAGGTGGTGATCACCGGGCGCAACAAGGAGACATTGGACGCTGCCGCGAAAGAACTCGGGCCGAACGCGCTCGCACTCGCCGCCGACGCCACCGACATCGCCGCGACCGAAGCCGCGATCAAGAAGGGGGCCGAAAAGTTCGGCAAGTTCGACATCGTGTTCGCCAATGCGGGGATCGCCGGCGGCACGCCGCTCGGCTCGGCGACGCTCGAGACCTTCGAGAAGGTCATCAGCACGAACCTCACCGGCGTGTTCTTCACCGTTCAGTCGGCGCTGCCCCATCTCAACAACAATGCCTCGATCATCCTCAACGGCTCGGTGATCTCAGTGCTCGGCATTCCCGGCTACTCGGCTTACGGCGCCGCGAAGGCGGGCGTGCGCGCGATGGCACGGATCATGGCCTCGGAACTGTCGCCGCGCGGCATTCGCGTCAACGTGGTCGCGCCCGGCGCGACCCGCACGCCGATCTGGGGGCCTGCGACCGCGACGCCCGAAGCAGAGAAGGCGTTCGAGAAGCGGATCGCGCTGTCGACGCCGCTCGGCCGTATTGGTGAAACAGATCACGTTGCGAAGACAGTGCTGTTCCTCGCCTCCGATGATTCCGCGCATGTCCAGGGCCAGGAGATCTTCGTCGACGGCGGCGCGGTTGCCTCTCCGAGCGGCGCGCCGATCTATCGCGGCTGATCAAGTTTGGCGCAAATTGAATCGGTCGGCCCAGCCGCAAGCGGTTGCGCCGGCCGGTTCCCACGTGTCGCGAGCTGTATTTTCTGAACCTTGCGTGAGGCGTTGAACCTTCGCTTGTGCTGCAAAGACACTTTTACGGGCAAGGGGGTCACAAGACTCATTTTCAAGGGAGCCCGATATGCCGAAGGCAGCTCGCATTTCTTCGTCGATTTCAGCACCGCGTATTTTCACCGAAAAGTCCGTCATTCCCGCCAAGCGTTCCGACACCTCCGAGTTCATCGGGGTCGTTCTTTTCTCCGGCATCGGCCTGTTCGTGTCGCTCGTCGCCGTCATCCTGGGCGTTCAGGGCGCCTGGTTTTAGCTTCGCCGATCGCGCACCGGTGCATCAGCCACCGCCGTGGCGGCGGCTGATGATGTCGGCGCAGCCTCAGGCCGCGTGCAGGCTGGTTGCCGCCTGAAGCGCGCTTGCGATCGACTTCTCGCGATGCTCCGGCCCCACCTGGATGCCGTCGGCAATGATGAATTCGGGATTGGGGATGCCCATGAAGCCGAATACACCGCGCAAATACGTTTCCAAATGCTCCAGCGCCGCGGCGGGTGAGCCCGCACCGTAATAGCCGCCCCTGGAGATCGCGACGATCACGCGCTTGCCACCGGCAAGACCCTGCGGTCCGTTCGCCCCGTAGCTGAACGTCTTCCCCGCCACCAGGACACGGTCGATCCAGGCCTTGAGCTGGCTCGGAATGGTGAAATTGTACATGGGCGCGCCGATCACGACGATGTCGGCGGCCAGGAACTCGTCCAGCGCGGCCGCGCTCGCGGCGAGGTCGGGGCCGAGCTCCGCCGGCGCCGGCGCGCCCTGCGCGGCTGCGAGGTGCGAGCCGGAGAGGTGGGCGAGCGGGGTCTGGGTCAGGTCGCGATAGACGATGTCGAGCGATGGCGTCGCCTGCCGGAGCCGGTCGACGATGGCGGCGGAGACCTGCCGGGAGACGGAGTGGGGGCCGAGCACGCTGGAGTCGAGATGGAGGAGTTTCATTTGGGATCACCCTGGTATAAGTTTGTAACCAGAGCTACATGAGTGACTATCGAAAACCCCGCAAGAACGCACTTTTTTGAGCCATGGGCACATCTCTGAAACCTGCACACATCGATTTGCCTGCCTCACCGAGGCCGGATCCCAACCATGCAGACTGCCGCGGCGTCGCCTCGGTGCTGGCGCGTGTCGGCGACAAATGGAGCGTGTTCGTCATCATGATGCTCAGCGACGGGCCTAAGCGCTTCAACGAACTCAAGCGCATGATCAACGGCATCTCGCAGCGGATGCTGACCCTGACGCTGCGTGGGCTGGAGCGTGATGGCCTGGTCACGCGCACGATTTTCCCGACCATTCCACCGCGTGTGGATTATGAGCTGACCGATCTCGGCCGCGGGCTGCAGCAGCCGGTGAAGGCGCTGGGGGAGTGGGCGATCACGCATCAGCAGCAGATCGCGGCGGCGCGGGCGCGGTTCGACGAGCGCAATCCATAGCGTTTTCGAGCGAAGTGAAGACCGGTTCGCGTTAAGAAAACGCGTCAAAAAGATACCTAAAGCAGCGACACCAATCCGCCGCCGTGACGCTCGAGCCGACCGGCAAGCTCGAGCTCCAGCAGCACTGTGCGCACGATCGCAGGCGAGGCGCCGGACATCCGCACAAGATCGTCGATCGAGATTGGCGTCGGGCCGAGAAGACCAGTGATCTGGCCGCGGTCGTGTCCTTGCGGATCGCTCTCGAACGGTTCGCTGTCGGGTTCGCCGGCCGGGTGCATCACCGGCCGCTTCATGATCGGCTGGACCGCGTTGACGACGTCGGCGGCTTCGGTGACGAGCGTTGCGCCCTGCTTGATCAGATCGTTGGTGCCGGCGGCGCGCGGATCGAGCGGGGAGCCCGGCACCGCGAACACCTCGCGGCCCTGTTCGGCGGCCATGCGCGCGGTGATCAGCGAGCCCGAGCGATGCGCGGCCTCCACCACGACCACACCGAGCGAAGCGCCCGAGATCAGCCGGTTGCGGCGGGGAAAGTCGCGGGCGCGCGGCTCGTGGCCGAGCGGCATCTCGGAGATCGCAGCACCCTCGTGGTCGAGGATCGAGGCCAGCAGGTCGCCATGCTCGGGCGGGTAGATGCAGTCATGTCCGCCGGCGAGCACGGCGATCGTGCCGCTCTCGACGCTGGCGCGATGCGCGGCCTGGTCGACGCCGCGGGCGAGCCCGGAGATGACGACAAAACCGGCTTCGCCAAGCTCGCGGGCGAGCTGACCAGCGAATTTCAATCCGGCGCCGGAGGCATTGCGCGAGCCGACGATGGCGATGATCGGCCGCATCAAGGTCGCGACATCACCGCGCACGGCGAGCAGCGGCGGCGCATCGTCGAGCGTTGCCAGCCGGGCCGGATAGCCGTCCTCGCCGGGCGCGAGCCATGCGATGCCGAACTTGCGGCTCGCGGCGAGCTCGACCTTCGCATCGTCCGCGCTACAGATGCGCCCCGATCGCTGCGCACCGCCACGGCGCGCGAGATCCGGCAGCCGCTCCAGCGCGGCGCGCGCCGTGCCGAAATGATCGACCAGCGAGCGGAAGGTGCGCGGCCCGACATTGTCGGAGCGGATCAGCCGCAGGCGGTCGATCCGCTCAGTCTCGGTCAGCTCCACGCTCGGATTGATGGCGTCCACGGCGTCTCCTTGCAGACACACAATGGAACAACCTGAGGGCGTGGGCAACAGCGTCGTGCGCTGGCGCGAGGAGAAATGGGGTAGCTCCACCGCGACGAAAGCGAGCCGCATTTCGGGCGCGCAAAGATGACGTCAATGAGCGCTCGGCCGAACGTCGCCCGGGTACGTCCCTGATCTGCATTCGGCGAGAGCCGGCTCTCCGACAGTTTCTAGTAGCAAGGTCCGTAGGGATAGTATCCGCAGCGTTGCGTTCCGTAAGCTCCGTAAGCTCCGTAAGCTCCGTAAGCTCCGTACGCACCGGCACCGACGGCAGCAGCACCGACGCCTACCGCCACTCCACGGCGTACCGCTGCGCCACGGTAAACACCGCCACGGTAAACACCGCCGCGATAAGCGCCGCCGTGATAGCCGCCAACGCGGCCAACACCGACGCGCCCACCACCGCGATAGGCGAACGCATCAGTTGAAACCATTGCAACGCACCCGATGCCGATGATGACCGAAGCGGCCAACGAGAAGATCGCTCGACGTGACATGTTACATGTCCTTTCACGGTTAGAAGCGCATTCCTCCAGCCCGCCGACCAGACGATTGTGGGGCAGGTTGCGCCAGAGAGCCGCAACCTGCCGCAGCAGTGTTGTGGCCTGCGTCATTGGCTTCGTTGATTTGGATCAAGCATTGTCGGAGCGGATCAACCGCAGGCCGTCGACCCTGTCAGTTCCACGCTGGGATTGGCGTCCACGGCGGCTCCTTGCAGGCGCAGCATGGAACAACCTGAGGGCGTGGGCGACATCTCCGTCCGCTTGCGCGACCTCGTCGCGATGCTAAAAGCGATCCCAATAAGAAGGGTTTTGCCATGATCTCACTTGCCGACCTCCAGCGCCGCATCGAAGCGGGCGAGCTTTCGCCCGATGCCGCGATCGCGCAATCGCATGCGGCGATCGAGGCCAAAGAGAAGGACGTCCGCGCCTTCGTCCGCCATGACAAATCCGCGAAGGCGCGAGCCTTCGGTCCGCTGCGCGGCATCGCGGTCGGGATCAAGGACATCATCGACACCGCGGATTTCCCGACCGAGATGGGCTCGGAGATCTATCGCGGCTGGCAGCCGCGCAGCGACGCGCCGGTGGTGATGATGCTGAAGCGGGCAGGTGCCACCATCATCGGCAAGACCACGACCACGGCTTTCGCCTCGCGTGATCCGACCCCGACGCTCAATCCGCACAATCTTGGCCATACGCCGGGCGGCTCGTCCTCGGGCTCGGCCGCGGCCGTCGGTGCCGGCATGATCCCGCTGGCGCTGGGCACCCAGACCGGCGGCTCGGTGATCCGGCCCGCCGCCTATTGCGGGGCCGCCGCGATCAAGCCGTCATTTCGCATGCTGCCGACCGTCGGCGTCAAATGCTATTCGTGGGCGCTCGACACGGTCGGCCTGTTCGGCGCCCGCGCGGAAGATCTTGCGCAGGGACTGCTGGCGATGACCGGCCGCACCGAATTCTCCGGCATCGTCCCGGCGAAGGCGCCACGGATCGGCGTGGTCAGGCAGGAGTTTGCCGGCGCCGTGGAGCCGGCCGCCGAAGAGGGGCTGCAAGCTGCGATCAAGGCGGCGGAGCGCGCCGGTGTCAGTGTGCAGACCATCGATCTGCCCGAAGCTGTGCAGGAGGCCTGGCGTATCCATCCGATCATTCAAGATTTTGAAGCGCATCGCGCGCTTGCCTGGGAATTTTCGGAGCATCACGACGAGATCGCGCCGATGCTGCGCGCCAGTCTGGATGCGACGGTTGGTCTGACGCCGAGCGACTACGACGACGCGCGCCGGATCAGCCGTCGTGGCCGTCGCGAGCTTGGCGAGTTGTTCGAGGGCGTTGACGTGCTGCTCACCTATTCGGCGCCCGGCACGCCGCCGGCCAAGGACCTCGCCTCCACCGGCGACCCCCGCTACAACAGGCTCTGGACGCTGATGGGAAATCCCTGCGTCAACGTGCCGGTCTTGAAGGTTGGCGGTCTGCCGATCGGCGTGCAGGTGATCGCGCGCTTCGGCAACGATCCCGGCGCACTTGCTGCCGCGTGGTTCCTGGAGCAGGCGCTGGCGAAATCAGGCTAGCGCGGGTTCGGCGGCAACGATGCGCTGGCCGGATGCGGCCGGCGCTGTGCTGTTATCTGCACCTTGCCCGAGCCAGCGCTCGGCGGCCTCGCGGCCGCTCCGGTGCAGCGTGCGAATGAAACCGCGGCCGAGATCGGTGGATGAGCGCTGCGCCAACCCGTCAACGAAATCTTCCGCGGCGATCCTGGAGAGCCGCAGCGACGATGCTGCCTGCGATTGCGTCCATTCGATCGCCGCGATCTCGGCATTGAGCGCTGCATTGGCCGCGATCTGGTCGAGCCGGCGGTCGATCGCGGCCAGCGTGATCGGCACATAGCTGTCGCGCGCCGGCGTGACCTGGACGACCAGAAGGTCGGAGGTTGTCGTTTCCTGCGCCAGCCGGAGCAGCGGCGGATTGCCGCCCAAGCCGCCGTCCCAATAGGCCTCGCCGTCGATCTCGACGGCGCAGTGAACCAGCGGCGGGCAGGTCGAGGCCAGCGCGACGTCGGCGGTGATGGCATCGTTGCGGAAGATCTGCTGCTGGCCGTCGCGGATTCGCGTCGCCGCGATCAGCAGCTTCGGGCACCGCGGGTCGCGCAAGGCGGAAAAGTCGATGTCGCGCGACAGCGCCTGCCGCAGCGGATCGAGATCGAACGGATCGAACTGGCCGGAGCGCAGCGTCGGACCGAACGCGACCGCGCTTCCCGCCGGCGAAAAGCCGCCGATCAGCATCAGCGATCGGAACGAGGCCTCGTGCATCAGCCGGATCCAGAACCGGTTCAGTCGCGCGCGGGCGCCTTCGCGGCCGCCCTCGGCGAGGCCGGAGGCGAGCAGCAGCGCGTTGATGGCACCGGCACTGGCGCCGCTGATGGTGTCGATCTCGATGGCGGGATCTTCCAAGAGCCGCTCCAGCACGCCCCAGGTAAAGGCGGCAAAGGTGCCGCCGCCCTGGAGCGCCAGCGACAATTTTCGCGGCGGCCATGGGGGCGGCCATGGGTTGGAGCGCGGCTGCGCGGGCGCAACAGGTGCGGCCGCGATCACGGCCGCGACTGGTGCCGACGCTGGCGCGACGCGAGCAGGTGGCGGCGCTGGTGGCAAAATGGGGACGGGTTCTGGCGCGGGAGGCGGCGGGGGCGCATCGGACCAGATGTTGGTCGCCGAGAGCAGCCGGCTTGCCGCAGTGCCCTGCATGCCGCCTTCATCACGCGCGCCGACAATCTTCTCGCTCATTCTGAGCAACCGCCTAACGACATTTCCGCCGTCAGGATGACAGGCTGGAACCCGTTCGCCACTCTGGCCGCGAGTCGGGCAGAGTTGCAAACAGGATTTGGCACATAATGCGGAAGAGGCGCGGCGGTATCCGTACTTTTTTCCGGCTCAGGCCTTCTCGCCGATGCGGCTTTCCTTGCCCGATTGCAATCGCTTGATGTTCTCGCGATGCGCGTAGAACAGCAGCAGCGTCAGCGCTACGAACAGCGAGGTTAGTTTAGGTTCGCTGAACCACCACCACAGGAACAGGGGCGTGACGAAGGCGGCCACCAGTGCCGAAAGCGAGGAGTAGCGGGTGGTGAAGGCGGTCGCGAGCCAAAGCAGGCAGAACACCAGCGCGCCCGCCGGAATCAGGCCGAGCAGGATGCCGATATAGACCGCGACGCCCTTGCCGCCCTTGAACTTGAGCCAGACCGGGAAAAGATGGCCGAGGAACGCACCGAGCCCAGCCAGCAGTGCCGCGTCGAGGCCGCCGATGCGAAGCGCGATCACCACGGCCGCAGTACCCTTGAGCGCATCGAACAGCAGGGTGGCCGCGGCAAGGCCCTTGCGTCCCGTGCGCAGCACATTGGTGGCGCCGATACTGCCGGAGCCAATCGAGCGCAGATCCTGCGTGCCGGCGAGCCTGGTCAGGATCAGCCCGAACGGAATCGAGCCGAGGAGGTAGCCGATGATGAAGGCCACCGGCAGGAATGCTTCAAGCCCCATGGCCGCATCTCCAATGGCTGCATCTGACGGTCGAACAGAGACGCCACGCATGATCTTGCAGGTCAGACATGCTCGTACACCGTTCGTCCGCCGACAATGGTGCGCACCACGCGGCCTGTAAAGCGGGCTTCGTCGAACGGCGTGTTCTTGCAGGGCGATTTGAGATCGGCGGGGTCGACCACCCAGGGCGTATCGGGATCGATCACGATGACATCCGCCGGGCTGCCTGCGCGCAGGGTCCCACCGGGCAAACCCAGGATCTCGGCCGGTCGGGTCGACATCGCCCGGATCAGCATCTTCAGATCCAGCTCGCCATTATGCATGAGCCGCAATCCCGCGGGCAGCATGGTTTCGAGCCCGACGGCACCGGGCGCGGCCTCTGCGAACGGCAGGCGCTTGCCCTCGACGTCCTGCGGATTGTGGTCGGACATGATGACGTCGACGAGGCCGGAGGCGACGGCTGCGACCAGCGCGCGGCGGTCGTCCTCCGTGCGCAGCGGCGGCGACAGCTTCAGGAAGGTCCGGTAGGGGCCGATGTCGTTCTCGTTCAGCGCGAGGTGGTTGATCGAGACCGACGCGGTGACGGGGAGCCCGGCATCGCGGGCGCGTTTCAGGATGTCGAGCGAATCCGTGCAGGACAGCGAAGCCGCGTGATAGCGACCGCCGGTGAGCGCGACGAGGCGCATGTCGCGCTCCAGCATCACGGCCTCGGCCGCATTCGGGATGCCCATCAGGCCAAGCCTCGTGGCGAACTCACCCTCGTTCATCACGCCTTCGCCGACGAGCTTGGGATCCTCGGTATAATGTACGATCAGCGCGTCGAAATCGCGCGCGTAGGTCAGTGCCCAGCGCATCACCTGCGCGTTGGTGACGCTTCTGTCGCCGTCGCTGAAGGCGACCGCTCCGGCAGCCTTCAGGAGGCCGAACTCGGTCATCTCCTCGCCGCGCATGCCCTTGGTGAGCGCCGCCATCGGCAGAATATTGACGATGGCGGTGTCGCGGGCGCGGCGCATCACGAAGTCGACGGTCGCGGAATTGTCGATGACAGGCTCGGTCGCGGGCTGGCAGATGATGGTGGTGACGCCGCCGGTCGCCGCCGCCTGACTCGCCGAAGCAAACGTCTCGCGATGGCTGAAACCGGGTTCGCCGACAAAGGCGCGCATGTCAATCAGGCCGGGGGCCACGATCTTGCCGGAGCAGTTGACGATGTCGGTGCCCTCGGGGACGCCGGCAGCTCCAATGCCGCGTCGGGTCTCGCGGATGGTGCCGTCGGCGATCAGGACGTCGCCGGGACCGTCGAAATCCCGGGAGGGATCGACGACGCGGGCATTGGCAAGCAGGATGGGTCGTCGATCGGTCAACATGGGCATCACGCGTTCGGCAGGTTGCGGGCGAGCGCTTCCAGCACGGCCATGCGCACGGCGACGCCCATCTCCACCTGTTCGCGGATCAGGGACTGAGCGCCGTCGGCCACAGCTGAGTCGATCTCCACGCCACGGTTCATGGGGCCGGGATGCATCACGAGCGCGTCCGGCTTGGCGTAAGCGAGCTTCTTCTGGTCGAGCCCGAAATAGTGGAAGTATTCGCTGGACGAGGGCACGAAGGAGCCGTTCATGCGCTCGCGCTGGAGCCGCAGCATCATGACGATGTCCGCGCCGTTGAGCCCCTCGCGCATGTCGCGCGCGACCTCGACGCCCATCCGTTCCAGCCCCGGCGGCAGCAGCGTGGAGGGGCCGACGACACGGACGCGCGCGCCCATGGTGTTGAGCAGGATGATGTTGGACCGGGCGACGCGCGAATGCAGCACGTCGCCGCAGATCGCGACGACGAGGCCCTCGATGCGGCCCTTGTTGCGGCGGATGGTGAGGGCATCCAGCAGCGCCTGGGTCGGGTGCTCGTGGGCGCCGTCGCCGGCATTGACCACGGAACCGTCGACCTTGCGGGCCAGCAGTTCCACGGCGCCGGAGGCGTGATGCCGCACCACCAGGATATCCGGGTGCATGGCATTCAGCGTCACCGCGGTGTCGATCAGCGTCTCGCCCTTTTTCATGGACGAGGAGGACACCGTCATGTTCATGACGTCGGCGCCCAGCCGTTTGCCGGCGAGCTCGAACGAGGATTGGGTCCGGGTGGAAGCCTCGAAGAAGAGGTTCACCTGCGTCCGTCCACGCAGGACGGTGCGCTTCTTGTCAACCTGGCGGTTGAGCTCGACATATTCTTCGGACAGGTCGAGGAGGCCGGTGATGTCGGCCGCGGAAAGGCCCTCGATGCCCAGCAAATGCCGGTGGCCGAGGACGAAGGTCGATTTCGATGTCATTAAAGCGAGAGCTATAGGCGCGGATGGCGGGTGGGGCAAGGGCCAATGCCGGGGCGGTGAGTTATCCCCCGATAGTCCGACTTCCTCCGTCGTGCCCGGGCAGAAGCGCGAAGCGCGTCTTCGCGCCAGATGTCCCGGGCATCCACGTTCTTGCACTGCCGCCGCAAAAAGGGCGTGGATGGCCGGGCATAGGCGAGCCGAAGCGACGCCGTCCGTCGGACGGCTATGCCCGGCCATGACGATGTGGATGGATCTCGTGAAATCATTTCTAATTGCGACTATTGCGATAATCACAGTCTCACCAGCCCACGCCCAATCGCTCCCCGGCAGTTTCGTCTATCTGCGCGACATCGACCCCAGCATCGTCCAGGACATCCGCTACGCCACCTCGAACAATTTCGTCGGCCGTCCGCTCGCCGGCTACGGTGCCGGCGAATGCGTGGTCAAGCGCGAGGTGGGGCTGCGGCTGAAGGCGGTTCAGCAGGAACTGGCGGCGCAAAACCTGTCGCTCAAAATGTTCGACTGCTACCGGCCGGCGCGGGCCTCGCTCGACATGGTCAACTGGTCGCAGAACGGCCGCGAGACCGCCGCCGAGCGGCGCTACAATCCCAAAATTCCCAAGACGGAGCTGTTCCGCCTCGGCTACATCGCGAGCCGCTCGCAGCATTCGACGGGCGCGGCGCTCGATCTCGCGCTGGTCGATCTCAAGGCCGACAATTCGGGCAAATACGACCCGTCAAAAAGCTATGCCGATTGCACGGCGCCGGTCGAGGCGCGCCCGCCGGAGGGGAGTGTCGACATGGGCACCGGTTACGACTGCACCGACGTGAAAGGGCATACCGCCGCACCGTCGATCAATCCGGACCAGCGCGCCTGGCGCAGGCGACTTGTGGCTGCGATGGCGAAGCAAGGCTTTGTGAACTATTCGAAGGAGTGGTGGCATTTTTCCCTGCCGGGGGCAGGCGGGGCAGCCTATGATTTCCCGATCCAGCCGCGCCGGAACTGATTCCGCGCCGAGGACACGAGATGACCCAGCCCAGCTTCGCGACCCACGAGGTCTTCAACCAGTCGCCACCGTTCGAGGACGTCGACCTCTTCGCCGTGGACCGGCCGCTGGTCGAGGCGGTGAAAGCCAATGGCGGTGCGGCGGCGGAACGCGAGCTGTCGGAGTTCGGCAAGCATTGGGGCTCGGCCGCGATGGCCGATCGCGGGCGCGTCGCGAATGAGAACACGCCGAAGCTGCGCACCTTTGACTCGAAGGGCAATCGGCGCGACCAGGTCGAATTCCATCCGGCCTATCACGAGTTGATGGCGCACAGCGCCCATGCCGGCGTACACAATTCGACGTGGACCGCGGATGGCAAGCCCACGGGCGATGCCTCCGAGGTCATTCGTGCGGCAAAATTCTACATGGCCACGCAGGTCGAGACCGGCCATCTCTGTCCTATCACGATGACGCGCGCCTCCGTCGCGGCGCTGGCGATGCAGCCGGACCTGCTCGCGCGCGTGATGCCGGTGCTGTCGACCAGGAGCTACGATCCCACCTTCGCGCCGTGGTGGGAGAAGCGCGGCATGACGCTCGGCATGGGCATGACCGAGAAGCAGGGCGGTACCGACGTGCGCGCCAACATGACGCGCGCGGTGCGTGACGGCGACGCCTATCGCATCACCGGCCACAAATGGTTCATGTCGGCGCCGATGTGCGACGCGTTCCTGGTGCTGGCGCAGGCCGATAGCGGGCTGACCTGTTTCTTCATGCCGCGCTTTGCGCCGGACGGGTCGGTGAACGCGATCCAGTTCCAGCGCCTGAAGGACAAGCTCGGCAACCGCTCCAACGCGTCCTCCGAGGTCGAATTCGTCGGCGCCTATGCGGAAGCCGTCGGCGAGGAAGGCAAGGGCATCCGCACCATCATCCAGATGGTGCAGCTGACGCGGCAGGATTGCGCGATTGCCTCCGCCGGCCTGATGCGGTCGGGGCTGGCGCACGCGCTGCATCACGCCCGTCACCGCAGCGTGTTCCAGAAGCATCTCGCCGATCAGCCCTTGATGCAGGCCGTGCTGTCGGACATGGCGCTGCATGTCGGGGCGAGCACAGCCCTGGTGATGCGTCTCTGCCGCGCCTTCGACCGGACGCCGCAGGATGCGGCTGAGGCGGCCTACATGAGGCTGCTGACGCCCGCGATCAAATACTGGACCTGCAAGAGCGCGCCCGCGTTTCTCTACGAAGCGATGGAGTGCCTCGGCGGCAACGGCTATGTCGAGGACGGCATTCTGGCGCGTCACTACCGGGAATCGCCGGTCAACGCGATCTGGGAAGGCTCGGGCAACGTGATGTGCCTCGACGTGCTCCGCGCGCTGTCGCGCGAGCCGGAGGCGGCGATGGCGGTGCTGCAATCCGTTGCAGCCGAGACAAAAGGCCTGCCAGGGGCAGGCGAGGCAGCCGCATTCATCGGCAAGACTTTCCGGCGCGCCGACGGCGAGCGCGTCGCGCGCCTTGCGGTCGAGAAGCTGGCGCTGCTTGCGGCCGCAGCGGCGCTCAATGGCGTGACGCCGCATCATGCCGAACTCTTCGCCGCCACGCGCCTCGCAACGACCCATCCCAGCATGTACGGCGCGGTCGAGCTCGAGACCGGCGACGTGCGCGCGTTGCTGGAGCGGACGCTGCCGTGAGCCTCCCAACGAAAGCCTTTTGATGGATTCCCTCAATCCCGAACATCCGCCGCTGATCGAGATGCCTGCGACGCCGGGTGTCTGGAAGTTCTGGGGCACGGCACTGTGGGGCCTTCTCATCTTCTTGGCGATGTTCGTCGGGCAGATCGGCGCCATCGTTCTGCTGGTGGTACAGCGCGGCCTGCCGATGGACCTCGCCTCGCTTCAGCTCGTCGGCCATGAGCCCGCGGCGCTCGCGTTATCCGTCATCATGGGATTGCCGGCGACGCTCGCTGTGGTGTGGCTTGCCATCCGCATCAAGAAGGCATCCTTCACCGGCTACCTCGCGCTGCATTGGCCGTCGTGGATGCAGGTCCTGTTCGGCGCCGTCGGCCTCATCGTGATCGTGCTGGCCTGGGAGGTCACATCGCGATCCCTGGGCCGCGAGGCGACACCGGGCTTCATGACTGATCTCTTGAAATCGGGCCGCGACAAGGGCGCCGCAGTCCTGCTCCTGCTCGCCTTCAGCGTAGCCGCGCCGATGTCGGAAGAAGTTTTGGCGCGCGGATTCCTGTTTCGCGGCTGGTCGGCGAGCTTCCTGCGCGTGCCCGGCGCGATCGTCCTGTCGTCTCTGGTGTGGACGGTCGTGCATCTGCAATACGACATGTACTTCCTCGCCGAGGTCTTCTCCATCGGCCTGTGGTTCGGCTACATGCGGTATCGCGCCAATTCGCTCTGGCTCACGATCGCGCTGCACGCACTGAACAACCTGACCGCAGTGGTGCTGACGATGTGGCTGGGGAGCTAGGCCATCAACGCTATTACGACAGGCATCGTGATCGCCGCCAAAATGGTTTGCAGCGTGATGATCTGTGCCAGCAGCGGCGCATCGCCGCCCATCTGGCGGGCCAGCACGTAGGCGCTGGGCGAGGACGGCACGGCCGCGCAGATCGCCACGATGGCGAGACTGTCGCCGGAGAGGCCGAACCAGGCGGCGAGCACCAGCGCGAGCACGGGCATCAGCACGAGCTTGAACGCCACGCCGATCGTCGCGCTCACGCTCGGGCGCAGCAGGCCTTCGAGTTGCAGGCCGGCGCCGGTGACGAGCAGGCCGATGGCGAGCGAGGAGCGGCCGAGCGCATCCGCGACCTCGTGCCAGATTTTCGGCAGCGGCAAATGGATGACGTTGATGAAGAGCCCGATCGCGCAGGCCCAGATCAGGGGATTGCGGATCACCGTCATGACGATCGCGCGCGCGGACTGTCTCTTCGGCGATGCATAATGCGCCAGCACCGCGACGCTGAAGACGTTGACCAGCGGAATGATCGCGACCATTGCCACCGAGGCCAGCGCGAGCCCGACATCGCCGAACATGTTGGCGGAGACGGACAGCGCCACATAGGTCTGCCAGCGTGTCGCGCCCTGGAAGATCGAGGTGAAGGCGGGGCCGTCGATATCGAGGCGCGCCAGCGCCGGGCGGAGCGCAAGGCAGAGCAGCGACATCGCCAGCGCCGACAACAGCAGCGCGCCGCCGACGCCGGCCACCGGCACCCTGGAGAGGTCCGCCTTCACCAGCGTCTGGATCAGCAGCATCGGAAACAGCACGAAATAGGTCAGCCGCTCCAGCCCGTGCCATTGCGTGTCGAGCCGCATCAAGGTGCGCTTCAGCACGACGCCGAGCACGATGAGGATAAAGACGGGGAGAAGCGCCGCGATCACGACGGCCATGGATCAGTCGGGCCCCGGGGCTGCGCGCAGATTGGCGAGGCGGTCGAGCGCGCCTTGCAGGATGAAGATCGCGGCGTGCTCGTCGATCACTTCGGCGCGCTTGGCGCGGCTGACATCCATGCCGATCAGTTCGCGTTCGACCGCAGCCGTCGACAGTCGTTCATCCCACAACCCGATCGGCAGCGCGGTCAGGCCGGCGAGGTTGCGGGCAAACGCCCGGGTCGATTGCGCGCGCGGACCCTCGCTGCCGTCCATGTTGATGGGCAAGCCGAGCACGAAGCCGACGGCCTTGCGTTCAGTGGCAATCGCGAGCAGCCGGGCGGCATCCTGCTTGAACGCCTTGCGCTGGATCGTCTCGACGCCGGTCGCGAGCCGGCGGTCCGGATTGGAGACGGCAACGCCAATGGTCTTGGTACCGAGATCAAGGCCGACCAACCCGCCGCGTTCGGGCCAGTGGGTTGCAGCGTCGACGAGAGGCAGGATAAGAGCCGGCATGGGACTAGCGCATATCACGCGTCGCGCTACGGAGTGAACCCGGAACAATGGATGCGCTGACACTATTTGGCCTGTTCGCCGTCACCGCGATGCTGGTCACTTACGCCCTGGAAGACCGCGGCCACTGGTTCGTGCTGCTGTTCGCGATGGCCTGCATGCTCGGTTCGGCTTACGGCTTCCTGCAAGGGGCCTGGCCGTTCGGCGTGGTCGAGGCGATCTGGGCTTTGGTTGCGTTGCGCCGGTGGCATCTCAGGCCAGAGAGCTAGACCGGGCGAGGGCGTCTGCCTACGGCAGGCGGGTCCTCGCCCGGGTATCGGATCAGCGGATCGCGATCGGGTTGATCATCGCCTGCACGCCGCCAGTCCAGCGCGGCTGTCCCAGCACGAACAGGAATTCATAGCCCTTGTCCTTGGCAAGCGCGGCCGTGTCCATGTTCTCGAGGATGTAGGTCCCGTTCATCGCGAGCAGGATCTGGTGCACCTCGAACACGTTCTTGGACTCGAACGGCAGCACCTCGAGCGCCCAGGTGTCGGCACCGATCGCGACGACGCCCTTGCTGGTCAGGTATTTTGCGCCTTCGACGCCGAGGCCGGGCTCGCCGGCCGAGTAACGCTTGTCGTCCTTGCCGATCAGGCTGAGCCAGCCGGTGTGGAAGATGACGACGTCGCCCTGGCGGATCTCGACGCCCTGCTTCTTGGCGACTTCGTCGATCTCCTTGACGTTGAAGGCAGTGCCTTCCTTCACGATGTCGGTGTTGTAATAGGCCGCCATGTCGAGCAGCACACCGCGGGTGACGATCGGCGGGACCTTCTCGATGCCGAGCTTCTTCAACCCGTTCGGATCGGCGAAGTCGGCAAGCTTGTTGCCGTTGTAATAGACGTGCTCGACGCCGAGATGGCCGAGGCCGTCGATCTGGCTGCCGATGCCGACCCAGGTGTCCAGGATATCGTCGTTGTAGGTCGCCTTGTTGGGCCCGAGGCCCGGGATGCCTGCTTGTCCGGGTTGCACGATGGTGAGCTTGAACGCACGCGGCGGATAGGCCGGCGTCTGCGGCGTGACCGGAATGCCGAGGGCATAGGTCTTTCCGGTCTTCACCAGAGACGCGGCCTTCAGCACGAGCTCGGGCGTCATGTAGTTGGCGGCACCGATCTCGTCGTTCGGCCCCCATTTCGATTTGGTCCAGTCTTGAGCGCTTGCTGTTTCGACCGTCGCCGACAACGCGGCGACACAGCACAACACGAGCGTATTGCGCATGGATGGTCCTCCCGATGTTTTTGCCGATGTTTGGCTTCGTTATGGTTTCGCGCTGGCCAGTCGCTCATCCTAACGTAGAAAAGTCGCGGGCTTCAAAACTTTTCGAGGTGTCATGCTGCGGCGGCTGAACGCAACATTCGCTACGCGCAGCGTCGATTGAATCAAGTACGACAGATTTGTGACAGCGAATTTCGCGTGGTGGAACGCGCTGGCATCTCAGGCCGCGATGACGTCGTCGTCTTTCTTCAGGCCGGCGGCAAACCCGTTCAGCGCGCTGGTTTGATGTCCGGCACAACGCTGGATGAAGAGCGTCTCGACGTGCGCGTGCGAGTGGCTCAGCGCGTGGATCGACACGCTGCCGTTGATCGCGCTGCGTTCGACGACGGCGCGCGGCAGCAGCGTCACGCCCATGTCGGCGGCGACACAGCCGATCATGCCGTCGAGCGTGCCGAGCTCGAAGCGTGCGGCCGAAGGCCAGCCGAACTCGACAAAAATCTGTTCGAGCCGCTGCCGGTAGGTGCAGCCGGTGCGGAACACCAGCGCGGTCGGGCCGGATTCCGGCGTGCCGGCGCGCAGCTCGGCGAGCGAGGCCCAGCGCCGCGCGCTGACCAGCACCAGCTCTTCGCGGAACGCGCTTGTCGCGGTGAGATCGGCATGCGCGATCGGACCGGCGACGAAGGCGCCGTCGAGCGTGCCTTCGAGCACGCAAGCGACGAGGTCGGCGGTGGGCGCGGTGCGCAGGCTCAGCCGGACGGCGGGAAAGCGGTGGTGAAAATCGGCGAGCAATGGCGGCAGCCGCACCGCCGCAGTCGTTTCCATCGAGCCGATCGCGAGCGGTCCCTTGGGCTCGCCGTCGTCGCGCGCGGCGAGCACGGCCTCGTGCGACAATGCGGCCATCCGTTGCGCGTAGGGCAAAAGCCTTTTGCCCGCGCCGGTCAGGGTCATGCCGCGGCTGTGGCGTTCGAACAGCGGCGTGCCGATCTCGGCTTCCAGCGCCTTCACGCGCTGGGTGACGTTCGACTGCACCGTGTTGAGCTCTTCGGCCGCACGGGTGATGCCCCCGGTACGGGCGACGGCGGCGAAGGTCTGGATGTCGCTGAGTTCCATGGCATCGTTTCTCTTTTGAGATGGCAATGTTCGCTAGAATTCAATTTTAGAGAATGATATTCGGGCCTAGTCTCACTGTCCAGATCGGGGAGAGACCATGCCCATTGCGACGTCGCTGACGAGGCTACTGGAGATCAGGCATCCCATCCTGCTGGCGCCGATGGATATCGTCGCGGGCAGTCGTCTGGTGACCGCCGTGAGCCGCGCGGGCGGGTTCGGTATCCTGGGTGGCGGCTATGGCGAGAGGGCGTGGCTTGAACGAGAGACCGCGAAGCTCGCCGAGGTACGCGCTCGGTTCGGCGTCGGCTTCATCACCTGGAGCCTCGCCAAACAGCCCGAGCTTCTCGACGTCGCGCTCGCCGCAAAACCGTCCGCGATCATGCTGTCTTTCGGCGATCCTGCGCCGTTCGTCGCGAAGATCAAATCCGCCGGCGCACGGCTGATCTGCCAGGTGCAGGATGAGGCGATGGCACGGCAGGGGCTCGATGCCGGTGCCGATATCCTGATCGCGCAGGGGACGGAGGCGGGCGGCCACGGCGCCTCGCGCACCAGCATCGATCTCGTCCCCGCCGTCGTCGATCTTGCGGCGGGCCGCGTGCCGGTCGTCGCGGCCGGCGGACTTGCCGACGGGCGCGGGCTCGCTGCCATGATGATGCTGGGCGCGAGCGGCGTGCTGCTCGGCACGCGTTTCTATGCGAGCCAGGAGGCCGACGGCGCCGACGAGGCCAAGCGGCGCATCTGCGCCGGAAGCAGCGGCTCGACGGTGCGCGGCATCGTCTTTGATCTCTCGCGCAACAATGTCTGGCCAGCGCCCTTCACAGGAAGGTGTCTGGTCAACGACCATGCGAGGCGTTGGATCGGACGCGAGGTCGAGCTGATGCAGAATGTTGCCGCAGTCGCGGCGGACTATGCCGCGGCAAAGGCCGCCGGCAATTTCGACGTCGCGGCCGTGATCGCCGGCGAGGCGGTCGGACTGATCCATGATATTCCACCGGCGGCCGAGATCGTCGAACGGATTGCGATCGAGGCCGAGCAACTGCTAACCGGCCGGCGTAATTCCATCGTTTCTTTTCCTTCTCCCCTTGTGGGAGAAGGTGGCGCGGATGCAATCCGCGCCGGATGAGGGGTCTGTCTCCGCGGATACAAACCCTCACCCGTCTCGCCGCTGCGCGGCGATCCGCCCACTCCCACAAGGGGAGAGGGAAAGAGCGAACATGAGGCAAGAACCATGTGGCCTGACCGTCGATTGATCGACCTCTTCAAGACCGAATTTCCGATCGTGCTGGCGCCGATGGCTGGCGTGATGGACGCGGAGCTCGTGATCGCCGTGGCGCAAGGCGGCGGGCTCGGTTCGCTGCCGAGCGCGATGCTGTCGCCGGATAAGGCGCGCGAGCAGGTCAACATCATCCGCCAGCGCGTCTCCGCGCCGGTGAACATGAATTTCTTCTGCCACACACCAGTCGAGCTCACGGCCGAGGCGGAGGCGCGCTGGAAGCAACGCCTCGCGAGCTACTACCGTGAGCATGGCCTCGATGCCGCCGCACCCATCAATGCCGCAAACCGCGCGCCGTTTGACGCCGGCTTCTGCGAGATCGTGGAGGAGTTGAAGCCGGAGATCGTCAGCTTCCATTTCGGCCTGCCCGAGGACGCGCTGCTCAAGCGGGTCAAGGCGGCAGGATGTCTCGTCATCTCTTCGGCGACCACGGTGAGGGAAGCGGTCTGGCTCGAGCAGCACGGCGCTGACGCGGTGATCGCACAAGGTGCGGAGGCTGGCGGCCATCGCGGCATGTTCCTGACCGACAAGATTGCCGAGCAGCCCGGCACCTTTGCGCTGGTGCCGCAGGTGGTCGACGCGGTGAAGGTCCCGGTGATTGCGGCCGGCGGCATTGCGGATGGCCGCGGCATTGCAGCCGCCTTCGCGCTCGGCGCGGCCGGCGTGCAGATCGGGAGCGCTTATCTGCGCTGTCCGGAATCCAAGGTCAGTACGGCGGCCCGTGCGGCGCTCGCCGATGGGCGGGATGACTCCACCGTCATCACCAATGTCATGACCGGGCGGCCGGCGCGCGGCGTCCAGAACCGCCTGATGCGCGAGGCCGGCCCGATCTCGCCGGACGCGCCGCCATTTCCCCATGCCGCAACGGCGCTGGGACCGCTGAAGGCGGCTGCCGAAAAGCAGGGCAGGGTGGACTTCACCAATCTCTGGGCCGGGCAGGCCATCGCCCTCGGCCGCGAAGTCCCCGCGGCCGAACTGACCCGCGATTTCGCCAAATCGGCCCTGGCCCGCCTGAAAGCGCTGGCTGGATAGGCGGGAAGCGCCGGTTGCGGCGCAAAAGCGGCCTCTGCTATACGGCGGTTAGGTTTTGCCGTGAGAGGCCCTACATAATGTCCGTCGACGCCGCTACCGTCCGCCGCATCGCGCATCTGGCGCGCATTGCGGTTTCCGAGGGCGAGGTTCCGCATCTGCAGGGCGAGCTCAACGCCATGCTCGCCTTTGTCGAGCAGCTCTCGGAGGTCAATGTCGAGGGCGTGGAGCCCATGACCTCGGTCACCCCGATGCAGATGAAGAAGCGGCAGGACGTGGTCAATGACGGCGAGATCGCCGACGATATCGTTGCCAACGCGCCCGCGACCGAAGGTCACTTCTTCCTGGTGCCGAAAGTGGTCGAGTAATTCTTAGGACCAAGTCCGATGTGCATGCTGTGCGACGACGAGAAGGCCTATCAGGCCTACATGAACTATCTCGACAAGATGGAGCGGCAGGGCAAGGCTGCCGACCCCAACGTCGCCGTCAATGCGGTGCTCGACGAGATCGAGGCCGCTGCGAAAGCGGCCGCCAAAAAAGACGCCCCGGCCAACGACAAGACCCTGTCCCCGTTCTTCTGCAGCCCGATCAATAAATGACCGATTTGACATCGCTGACGCTCGCCGAGGCCCGCAAGGGCCTTGCGGCCAAGACTTTCACGTCACTCGAGCTGACCGACGCGCATCTGAACGCGATCGAAGCCGCGCGCGCGCTCAATGCTTTCGTCATGGAGACGCCGGACCAGGCGCGGACCATGGCGCGCGAAGCGGACGCCAGGATCGGGAAGGGCGATGCGGGGCCGCTCGCCGGCATTCCGCTCGGCATCAAGGACCTGTTCGCGACCAAGGGCGTGCGCACCACGGCGTGCTCAAAAATCCTCGGCAATTTCGTGCCGACCTACGAGTCCACCATCACCTCGCAGCTCTGGCGCGATGGTGCGGTGATGCTCGGCAAGCTCAACAATGACGAGTTCGCGATGGGTTCGTCGAACGAGACCTCGTGCTTCGGCCCGGTCGGCAATCCCTGGCGGCGCGACGGCTCCAACACGACGCTGGTGCCGGGCGGCTCGTCCGGCGGCTCGGCCTCTGCGGTGGCCGCGCTGCTCTGCATGGGCGCGACCGCGACCGATACCGGTGGCTCGATCCGCCAGCCGGCGGCGTTCACCGCGACCGTCGGCATCAAGCCGACCTATGGCCGCTGCTCGCGCTGGGGCATCGTCGCCTTTGCCTCCTCGCTCGACCAGGCCGGTCCGATCGCGCGCAGCACGCGCGATGCCGCGATGCTGCTGCGATCGATGGCCGGCCACGATCCGAAGGACACGACCTCGGTCGACATCCCCGTGCCCGACTACGAGGCCGCGATCGGCAAGTCCGTGAAGGGCATGAAGATCGGCATACCCAAGGAATACCGTCTCGACGGCATGCCGGCCGAGATCGAAAACCTCTGGAGCGAGGGCGCGGCCTGGCTGAAGGCGGCCGGCGCCGAGCTCGTCGAGGTCTCGCTGCCGCACACCAAATACGCGCTGCCGGCCTATTACATCGTGGCGCCGGCGGAGGCGTCCTCCAACCTCGCGCGCTATGACGGCGTGCGCTACGGCCTGCGCGAGCAGGGTAGGAACATCAACGAGCTCTACGAGAACACCCGCGCTGAAGGGTTTGGCGCGGAGGTGAAGCGCCGCGTCATGATCGGCACCTATGTGCTCTCGGCCGGCTATTACGACGCCTATTATTTGCGCGCCCAGAAGGTGCGCACGCTGATCAAGAAGGATTTTGAGGATTGCTTCGCCAAGGGCGTCGACGCGATCCTGACGCCGGCGACGCCGTCGGCCGCCTTCGGCATCGGCGAGAAGGGCGGCGCCGACCCGGTCGAGATGTACCTCAACGACATCTTCACGGTGACCGTGAACATGGCAGGCCTGCCCGGTATCGCGGTGCCCGCCGGCAAGGACGCGCAGGGCCTGCCGCTCGGCTTGCAACTGATCGGCCGTCCGTTCGACGAGGAGACGCTGTTCTCGCTCGGCGAGGTGATCGAGCAGGCGGCCGGCCGCTTCACGCCGGCGAAATGGTGGTGAACATGGCGGCGTATATCGCCAGCCTCGACGGCGCCGCGCCTGCGCCGGATCTCAGCGCGCCGCTCGCCGCACTATGGTGGGCTGCCAAGGGCGACTGGGACCAGGCGCACAAGATCGTCCAGGACGAGAGCAGCCGCGAGGCTGCCCGGGTGCACGCCTATCTGCACCGGGTCGAGGGCGACCTCGGCAATGCCGGCTATTGGTACCGCCAGGCCGGCCAGCCCGTGGCAAAGGATTCCCTTGAAGCAGAATGGCAGCGCATCGCTGATGCGCTGGGTGGGAGCGCGTCCGCATGAGCGAGCCTGGTTTCACGGGGCCGAAGGCGAAGCCGGAGGATTTATTCGGCCGTTTTCGCGAGATCGTTTCCGATCCCCTCAACCTTCTGATCGAACGCGTCCCGATGGCAGGCCTCGTCGAAGGCGATCAGGTCTATCTGCATAACGGCCTGAAGGTTCCGGGCATCGGGCCCGGAGCCTATTACGGCCCCTTCAGCAGCGTGCTTGTGATCAATCGCGGCGTCCACGAGCCGCTGGAAGAATATGTCTTCCAGGAATTGCTGAAGCGGCTGGGCGAGGCGCCCTCGATGATCGAGCTCGGCGCCTATTGGGGCCACTATTCGATGTGGCTCAAGAAGACGCGGCCCAAGGCAGAGGTCATCCTGGTTGAGCCGGACCCCGCCTGCCTGAAGACCGGTCAGGATAATTTCGCGCGCAACGGACTGCGGGGCGAGTTCGTCAAGGCCTTTGTCGGCAAGGGCAAATTCGAGGTCGACGCCTTCTTCAGGGACAGGAAGATCAAGCATCTCGACATATTGCATGCCGATATCCAGGCCTTCGAGATCGAGATGCTGGAAGGCGCGGAGAGCGTGCTCACCAAGCGCCGCGTCGATTATCTCTTCATTGCCACCCATTCGCAGGCCCTCCATTACGAGGTCGTCGATCGTCTCAAGGCGCATGGCTATCGGGTCGAGATCTCCAGCGATTTCGAGGAGCAGAGCACCTCGTTCGACGGCTTCGTGTTCGCCTCCTCGCCGGAGGTCGACGCGCTGTTCGGAGAGATCGAGGTGATGGGCCGCCCCGAGATCGCGCTGCGCCGGCCGGCCGACGTGCTTCGGTCGCTCAACGGCCTTCTCGAAGCGGGTGAAAGGCGAGCAGCCAAGGGACCAGTAAAGCCATGAACGCATCCGTCACCCCTCACAAGCTTCTCAAAGGCGCCACCGGCGATTGGGAGATGGTCATCGGCTTGGAGATCCATGCGCAGGTGACCTCGAACTCGAAGCTGTTCTCGGGCGCGTCGACCGCATTCGGCGGCGAGCCGAACAGCCACGTGTCGCTGGTCGACGCGGCGATGCCGGGCATGCTGCCCGTCATCAACGAGGAATGCGTCAGGCAGGCTGTCCGGACCGGATTAGGCCTCAATGCGCAGATCAACCTGCGCTCGGTGTTCGACCGCAAGAACTATTTCTATGCGGATTCACCGCAGGGCTACCAGATCAGCCAGTACAAGTCGCCGATCGTGGGCGAGGGCGAGGTCGTGGTCGAACTGGACGGCGGCAAGACCGCCACCATCGGGATCGAGCGGCTGCATCTGGAGCAGGACGCCGGCAAGTTGTTGCACGACCAATCTCCGACCATGTCCTATGTCGACCTCAACCGGTGCGGTGTGGCGCTGATGGAGATCGTATCAAAACCGGACATCCGCGACGCCGAGCAGGCCAAGGCCTATGTGGCCAAGCTGCGCTCGATCCTGCGCTATCTCGGCACCTGCGACGGCGACATGGAGAAGGGATCCTTGCGCGCCGACGTCAACGTCTCCGTGCGCAAGCCGGGCGCGCCGCTCGGCACCCGCTGCGAGATCAAGAACATGAACTCGATCACCTTCATCGGCCAGGCGATCGAGTACGAGGCCCGGCGTCAGATCGAAATCCTCGAGGACGGCGGCGCGATCGATCAGGAGACCCGGCTCTACGACCCCAACAAGGGCGAGACGCGATCGATGCGGTCCAAGGAAGAGGCGCACGACTATCGCTACTTCCCCGATCCCGACCTGCTGCCGCTGGAGTTCAGCCAAGAGTTCGTCGACGAGCTGAAGGCTGAGCTCCCCGAGCTGCCGGACCAGAAGAAGACGCGCTTCGTCGCGGATCTCGGCCTGTCGGCCTATGACGCGAGCGTGCTGGTCGCCGAGCGCGAGAGCGCGGTGTTCTACGAGACCGCGCTGGAGAAGCTCGCCAACCGCGCGCGCGACGGCAAGGTCGCCGCGAACTGGGTCATCAACGAGCTGTTCGGCCGTCTCAACAAGGAGGGCAGGGATATTACGGCCTCTCCGGTCGGCGCCGAGCAGTTGGCTGCGATCATCGACCTGATCGGCGAGGGCACGATCTCCGGCAAGATCGCCAAGGATCTGTTCGAGATCGTCTGGCAGGAGGGCGGCGATCCCCGCGCGCTGGTCGAAAGCCGCGGCATGAAGCAGGTCACCGACCTCTCGGCGATCGAGAAGGTCGTCGACGACATCATCGCGGCCAATCCCGACAAGGCGGCGCAGGTCAAGGACAAGCCGCAGTCGCTCGGCTGGTTCGTCGGCCAGGTGATGAAGGCGTCCGGCGGCAAAGCCAACCCTCAGAGCGTCAACGACCTGCTCAAGTCCAAGCTCGGCATCTGACCTCGCGCGTTCGAACGAGGTGACGGACACGCGTCGTCACCTCGCTTTCAGTTCGCGATGCGACGCTCGCGCGCATCCTCGGCGGCAAACTTCATCCTGATCGACCGCGATACGCCGACCGAATCGCCGTCACGCGATTCGCGCAAAACGGCGACTTGCACACCCTCTGACGAGCGCCCGCGCCGTTAATCATGAAAATATTTTCGTTGCCAAAAGCCGCGACTCAGAGTCCGCGAAGCGCCTTCGCGAGGTCGTCGCGGGATTGGAGATGCACGTCATCGCGTCGATCACGCGCGATGCGCGCGTGCAGAAAAATACTTGCTGCATAGTGTTTCCTGCAATTGCATCTCTCGCAGACGCTGATGCTGCGGGCACTCTCCGCGATCGCAAGCACACGTCATGCAGTTCGCTTGCATCGCGTTCGCCAAGCGCAGGCGCGTTGCGTCGTCAACACTTCTTTAAGCGAGACGCTGTTTTTTTCGTTGTGTTGGTGTATTCGGGATGAGTGTGCACTCGATCCCCGACTGCATGCAGCGATTAAGCCATCTCACACATCGGAGGGCAACATGGCCAAGAAAGCTAAGAAGGCGAAGAAGGCGAAGAAGGCGAAGTCCGCAGTGAAGAAGACTGCGAAGAAGACCCGCAAGGTCGCGAAGAAGAAGTAACTTCGCTTTTTGAAGTTGCCGGCTCCTAGAGAGCCGGCACGTCATCAGCGCCTTCTCGAAGGTTCTGGTCGACGATAGAGGGTGTCGGCGAGACATCAGGTCAACGGTCGGATCGTTCACTTTCGCGGGTTCGCTCGCCAAAGGCCGGTCCGGCAGAAGAAACAAGTTTTCTTCGTTCGGTGCGGTTCACCGTAAGGGGCTCCGCAATTTCACAAGTGGCCTTCGGGCCAACGTGGAATCTGGTCCTGACGTGTTCGCCGACGCCCTCGTTCTCTTGAGGCCGGGGTATTGCCGGCATTCCCTTATCCCGACATTGCTGATCTGACCGCGACGTGGCTGTTCTGCCTTGAGCAGGGAGGCTGCGGCGCAATTGCACGCTGTTCGCGCGTCGCTTCCCCATTTGCGGTGTCATCGCCCGGCTCCGACCGGGCGATCCAATACGCCGCGGCTTCTCGATGGATGACTGCCGTCTCTGGAATACCGGGTCACCCGCCCCAGTGCGCAATTGCGCACAAGGCGGGTGACGACAGCGGGCGGGCGACACCACAGGATCCGCGCCACCGTGCGCGATGGTTATCGTTCTCCCAAAATCCCAAGGTAAACCGAATCTGACGAATTGCAGAAGTGCCTGCAAAACCGGGGCTTCTTGTATTTGTCGCGCTCGCCTGGCGCGGGCGCGTTTACGTCTGCTTCATTGCGATGTTTAAACTGCCATTCAAATTTGCCCGCCATCATCGTCTCCAACAAGCCGGCAAACGGCTTGGGCAAAAAGACTTGGGCAAAAAGACTTGGGCAACAAGACTTGGGCAACAAGACTTGGGCAACAAGACTTGGGCAACAAGGGCTTGGGGATGAGTTGAACAGCGCATGATCCGGGAAGGGGCATGCGGATCAGAGTTGGACGGGAGCCGCGCTCGGGGGACGAGGCGGCACAAGAAAAGAGGGGATGCGTTATGTTTCAGGGTACTTTCGATCTGGAGACGGCGACGCCGATCGACGCAGGCGCGCTGTCGGACGTGCTGTTCGAGCGCGGGATCTATTGGGCGAGCGGACGCTCCGGCCTCGTCGATCTCGTCGCCGCGCACAAATGGTTCAACCTCGCCGCGCTGAAGGGCCGCAAGGACGCCGTGACGCTGCGCCAGGAAGTCGCCGGCCAGATGTCGGACGTCGAGATCTCGGCCGCGCAGCGCGAGGCGAGGGCGTGGGTCTCCGCTCACTGAGCGGAGATTCGCGTCCGGGCCCGAGTTTTCACCTGTGAGTCTGGTTGCGCTGAATCAAGCTTCATCGTCGTGCCGCCATCTGGACCGGCGCGGCGTAAGCGACCCGACGAGAATGACAGACGTTGGTCAATGGCCACCGATTCCGATCGCGCACGACGACTGCGATCTGGAACTCGGACGGCCGCGGTGCCGATTGCCTCTCGCATGGGCGATCCCGCCACCCGATGCGGACACGCATATATAAGGAGCGCGCGAATCGGGCTGCGTCGGCCGCGCTGATCCTTGCGCCAGGCTTTCGCGGCGTTCGGCGGTCGCTTTCAGGTGAAAGAACGCACCGACCTTAATTCTGCCGCTTGCGGCTCGCCCCCGGGTCGGGCATACCCGGCATATTGGAGACGTGGCCGAGTGGCTGAAGGCGGCGGTTTGCTAAACCGTTATAGGCTTGTAAAGGCCTATCGAGGGTTCGAATCCCTCCGTCTCCGCCATGTACCCTTAAGCGACTGATTTGTCGTTGCTTTCTGCAGTCAGCCGCCGCCCCGCTGATGCCCAATGCTCCCAAACCAGGGCGACGATCCCGCAGCGATCAGGACGGTGGCCCGTCTCGACGCCCGTGGCCCTCTGTCGGCTCCCGGGCCTCGCCGTGGTTCCAAAGCGGAGCAGGGCTGCCGGCGGCCTCGTCCAGTCCTCAACCGCCGCCCCCTGCAACCGCAGCCTGGTCGCGCAGACCTTGCAATGTCGGAGCCGATGGTATGATTGACCGGACGTCCTGAGGGAGGAATGGGCTTGGCGGGTGAACTGCAGACCAAATTTCGACGTGCTGTCGAAGCCTTTCACGCCCATGATTTGGTCAAAGCGGAAAGAATACTGCAGCAGATTGCAAAAGCGTCCAGGAACATCTTCGAAGTCGAACATCTCCTGGGGGTGGTGAAGCTCGTACAAGGTCGATTTGCCGAGGCCGAGGTGCATCTCAGGGCGGCCGTGGTCCTGAACGGAAGCAGCGACGAAGCCCTCAGCAATTATGGATATGCGCTCAAATCCCTGAATCGACCTCAGGAGGCTCTGGCCTATTTCACGCGCGCGTTGGCGGTGAATCCGCGCAATCCTCTTTCATATCACAACAGAGGTTCGATCCTTGCCGAGTTCGCGAGAAGCTATGGGGAAGCGATTGAGCAATTCGACAAGGCGACATTCTACAATCCGAACTTTGCCGATGCCTACGCAAGCAAGGGCGGTTGCCTCGAGAAGCTCAGGCGCTACGAGGACGCCCTCGCGGCCTACGACAAGGCGTTGTCGATCAGGCCTGACCTGGAGACGGCATGGCTTGGTCGAGGCAATGCGCTCCGGAATCTCAGGCGGTACGATGAAGCATTTGCCACGTACGACAGGGCACAGTCGGCCAAACCGGATGTCCCGAGTGCGTGGGTTGGCCGAGGGGAAGTTTTCACCGATCTCAAGCGCCATGACGAGGCGCTTGCCGCGTATGACAAGGCGTTGGCGATCAAGCCTGATCTCGAGAGTGCGTGGGTTGCCCGGGGGCATCTTTTCTGGAGCCTGAAGCGCTACGACGAAGCGTCGGCAGCCTACGACAGGGCGCTCACGATCAAGCCCGACCTGGAGAACGCGTGGCTTGGTCGGGGCAACGTGTCCTTCGATCTCAAACGCCTTGACGAAGCGTTCGCTGCCTATGACAGGGCGTTGTCGATCCGCCCCGATCTGGCGGAAGCCTGGCTTGGCCGCGGCAATGTTCTCACCGAGCTCAAGCGTCATGACGATGCACTCGCTGCATACGGCCGGGCGCTGTCGATCAAGCCAGATCTCGCCGAGGCATGGCTCGGTCGTGGCAATGTTGCGTGGGGGCTGAAGCGCTATGAGGAGGCTCTTTCCGCCTATGACAAGGCGCTCGCGATCAAGCCCGACACAGAGGGGGCCTGGATTGGCCGGGGCAATGTTTTTACCGAGCTCAGGCGCTATGACGAAGCCTTTGTCGCCTATGACAAGGCGGTGTCGATCAGGCCTGACCTGGAGGGCATCGAGGGTTTGCGCCTTCTTGCAAAGATGAACCTGTGCAATTGGGACAATCTGGACGAAGAGATCGCTCAGTTGACGGCAGCAATACGGTTAGGGAAGGCCAACAGCTCTCCCTTTGCGTTGCTTTCTTTGACGGATTCTCCTGATGATCAGCTCCTGTGCGCCAGGACCTGGGTGAAGGCAAAGCTCCCGCATTTCGCCAAAACGAGGCCAGGGGGTGAAATCCGCAGCCACGACAAGATTCGGGTCGGATATGTTTCGCCCGATTTTCGCAAGCATCCGGTCGGGTACCTCACCGCCGAGATCTTCGAGAGTCACGATCCCGACCGCTTCGAGACGTATGCGTTTTCAATCGGCCCGGATGACGAGAGCGATCTGCGCAGGCGGCTCGAAAGGTCGTTTCATCGCTTTATCGATTGTCAGCACAAGATCGACAGTGAAGTCCTGAAAGCGATCGACGATGCGCAGATCGATATTCTTGTCGATCTTGCGGGCCATACGCAGAATGCCAGGCTGTCGTTGTTCGCGTCCAGTCCGGCTCCGATCGTCGTCAACTATCTTGGATTTGCCGGAACGTTGGGGAGCAGGGAGCTATTCGACTACATCATTGCCGATCACGTCGTGCTGCCAGATCAAAACAGCCAGTTCTTCGACGAGAAGGTCGTTCGCTTGCCCGGCAGCTTTATGCCGCGTGACAATCACGTTGGGAAAATCGACGAAGCTGCGCTCAATCGGGCTGATCACGATTTGCGGCAGGAATGGACTGTGTTTTGCTGCTTCAACAATGCCTACAAGATCAATCCGGCTGTCTTTGGCTGCTGGATGAATATCTTGAAAAGCGTGGACCAGTCGGTCTTGTGGTTGTCCGACGTGGGGGAGATCGCAAAATCGAATCTGCGGAAGGAAGCCAGGGGCCTGGGCGTCGACCCGGATCGCCTGGTGTTTGCAAGGCGCGTTGACTCATCATCCGAACATTTGGCGCGCCATCGCCTCGCCGACCTCTTCCTGGACACGCTGCCCTACAACGCACATACGACGGCCAGCGATGCGTTATGGGCTGGTCTGCCGGTCGTGACCCATATCGGGAATAGTTTCGCAGGTCGCGTGGCGGCGAGCTTGCTTAGCGCCGTCGGCCTGCCTGAGCTGATCACACGAACGCGTGCGGATTATGAAGCCCTGGCGATCGACTTGGCGCTCGATAAACAGAAGCTGGCGGATATTCGCGGTAGGCTGCAGGGGAGCCGCCTGACCGCAGCACTGTTTGATGCGGCGCTCTATGCAAGGCGGCTGGAGACAGCTTACGAGGCTATGTATCAACGACATCAGGCCGGCTTGCCGCCAGATCATCTCGAAGTTCAAGCGCGCGGATGAGGACGACCGTCGCACGACGTCGATTGTCCGCAGCCGGTCCTCACGCTCCGTCGCGCGACTGGGCCGTGGCCAAGGCTGGCAGTCACTGCCTGTGTTTCCCTCGAGAGCGATCTGGAGCCAGGTAGCCGGACGTCGGACTTCGTCTGCTTTGTCTGCTTTCGCCCGTGGCGGACCTTTGACCGGCCATACGGGAGCGTTCCAACTCATATTGATACGTAGCGGCCTCCGCCCGCAGTCGTATGGTCAGGCCAGCCAATTCCCGAAGGGTGGTGGGCCGCGGTGAGTCCTTGGTTGATTCCACGATTCGGGCGCGTCAGACCCGCAGCAAGGCTTCTCCGTGAACGTGGGAGCGCCGCCGGAACTTTTGGTGGCAAATCGAACCTGTTCAAAAATTATAATAGAATCAATATGTTGCGAGGCCGCTCTGATCACATCTGCGTGTTATTTGTGCAACACCCGTCGGAAAACAAGCTCCATTGGCCCGTTCTGAGGCGTTCTCTTGTTGTGTGTGCAAAGGCGTTCGGTAATTGTGACTGAGCGACGGAGGGGGGCATCCCGAGGTCGTCCCGTTTTAGGTGGTTCGCTTAAGTCCCTCGCGTTCAGCGGGTGTGTCCGAAGGCGCGAAGCGACTAAGCGGTGAATTTTAAGGGACAAGGGAACCAACCTTAGGGTGTCTTCACCCAGCGGATCCGGAACCTTCCCTATGGCAAACTTGGAGGTTTAACATGAAGTTGGTTAAGAGCCTTTTGCTCGGTTCGGCGGCGGGTCTGATCGCCGTTGGCGGAGCGCAGGCAGCCGATCTCCCCGTGAAGGCCAAAGCGGTCGAATACGTGAAGATCTGCTCCCTGTACGGTGCGGGTTTCTACTACATCCCGGGCACCGACACCTGCATCAAGCTGGGTGGTTACCTGCGCGCTGAAGTCGCGCTGGGCACCAACTCGGATTTCACCCTGAACCAGAACGTCTCGACCCAGGGTGCCAACGGCGCGCGCAACCGCCTGACGAACTACTACACGGCGCGCGCTCGTGAAGACCTCAACATCGACACGCGCACCGCGACCGAATACGGCGTGGTCCGCACCTTCTTCGATGGCGTCTTCTCGTGGACGACCGGCAACTACGTCGGCACCGGCAGTGCAACGGGTACGACGGCCTATAGCGGCGCGCTGGCTACGGCCACGACTCCTGGTGCGACCACCACGTCGCTCTTTGGCTCGGGCGGTGGCTCGGTCAACGGCACCGACGGCAACACCTCGGGCGGTTCGCTCGGCGTGTACTACGCCTTCATCCAGTTCGCCGGCTTCACGATGGGTAAGGCCGTGTCGCAGTTCGACGCGCCCTGGACCAACTATCCCGGCAACAACTTCGACGGTCTCGTCGGCGGTTCCGGCACGGTCACTGGTGTCAACCAGTTCAGCTACACCGCTGACTTCGGTCAGGGCGTGACGGCGTCGTTCTCGGCCGAAGATGCGACCTCTTACTATCAGGCCGGCAACCTCAACTTGGCCGGTGCGACCGCGTCCAGCGTCCTCGGTGCCGCCTACGGCTCCAACGCCATCGGCGGTTCGCGTTCGCCGAACCTCGTCGGTATGGTGCGTGTCGACCAGGCCTGGGGTCTCTTCCAGGCGTCGGTGGCTGCGCATGACAACCACGTCGCGTACTACGGTGCGACCGAGCCGACTGGCCACCCCGACGACAAATGGGGTTGGGCTGTCCAGCTCGCTCTGTCGATCAAGAACATCCCGACTGGTGCGGGTGACGTGATCAACATTTCGGGCGTCTACACCGACGGCGCGACCCGCTACAACTTCCAGAACCTCGCGGGCAGCAGCTACGCGATGTTCGGCGGCTCGAGCGTCGCCTACGGCAGCCTTGGCTTCGCCTCGGCTCCGGATACCGTGTTCACGTCGGCGGGCGGCGGTTCTTCGCAGGAGACCGTCAAGACCTGGGGCTTCCGCGGTGCTTACACCCATAACTGGGATCCGTACTGGAACACCGCGATCTACGGTGCTTACGCTCAGGCGCAGTTCGGCACCTTGGCCAAGACCACGCTTTGCGGCGCCGGTGGTGCTGGTGGTGGCGTGATCGGTGCTGGGTTTGCCGGCGTGACCTCGTGTAACCCGGACTTCGCGGTCGGACAGGTGGGTGTCATCACCCGCTGGACCCCGGTCAAGAACCTGACGTTCTCGGCTGACGTTGCCTGGACCCACCTCGACCAGAAGTATGCCGGTATCGTCACCCCGGCAGCTCTGATCCCGGTTCCCGCCAAGCCGGTCGCCACCTACGAGCTCAAGGATCAGAACTCGGTCGTTCTGCTCCTCCGCGCTCAGCGCAACTGGTAAGTTCGGTCTAAGACCTGACGAGAGCCCCGGCGGGAAACCGCCGGGGCTTTTGCTTTAGATGATCCTCGGCTGGGCGGTGCGAGGGAGCTAAAGCATGATCCGGAAAAGTGCGAAGCGGTTTTCCGAAAAGATCATGCTCAAACAACAACCTAAAGCGCGATGATGATTCATCCTCATCTCATCGCGCTTTAGCCGTCTGCCAGAGGCCGCATGCGGATCGTCCGCTCGGCTCCGCCATATCCTTTTGCGCTATGGCTTTCGTCATTCCATTCATCTATTTTCGGCCATTCGGTGATGGCTGAACTCGCTACTTGCTACTTGCTACTTGCTACTTGCTACTTGCTACTTGCTACTTGCTACTTGCTACTTGCTACTTGCTACTTGCCTAAGCCGTACATTGGCGTACAATTCTACTTCCAGGCGAACAGTTTTGGGGGCACAATGTGACGGCGAGAGCCGCGCTTGCTGCTGCGAAAAGCGAGCGCTCAATCCCAGCACATAGACGCAGAGTTATTTCTGCAGCCCTCCTGACGTCCACTCTATTGCTTTCTGCTCAGTCTGCCTTCGCCGACGAAAACGGCACGGCGTCGACATGCACTTCGACTGGGGTGCATCCCAATTTCTGTCGAAGCAGGTCATGGTTGGTCTGGTGGGCTATGTATACAAGGGGCTCGGCTGTGGACAGCGGTTCAGGTGACCGTGTCGGCTGCTTCCAGTCCCAGGTAGTTGGCATCGGCCCGCAAATCGGTTTCTTGTTTCCGGTTGGCGACATGCAGGGCTATCTGAATTTCAAGGCCTATGGCGAGTTCGCTGCCGAAAACCGGCCATCGGGCTGGAATACCTGGGTTACCTTCGCTGCGATCTGCTCCGCAGCAATGATCCACTCGCTTCTGGGGGCCGGGCTCGATCTGAGCGTCGGTTCGATCTCTCCGCCCGCGCCCGGAGCGCCTCCGACAACAAAGCCCATCGTCAGAAAATACTAAGACCAACAAACCCGCCGGCTTGTCGGCTCTCGAACAGCAATCGTGTCTGAAATCAGCGGCACGACTGCTGGCCGTCGATGTCTCGCCGGGCGCGATTGGGATCGTGATCCGGGATCTTTTACCTACGCGGCCATCCTTTGATTTAGATCAAAACGCGGAAGTGTGCCGCTTCGTTTTCTGTAAGCCCTACCGTCCTTCAAAGAACCAACTACCGAAACTGGATACGTCGCAACATGTTCGTATCAAGCTGGTCGCGGTTTCAAACCAATTTCAACAGTACGAGATTCTTCTCGCTGCGAATGGTCGTACATTTTTATGCCGTTTGCAGAGCAAATGGAGACGCGTGTGAATCCAATCATTGGATCTTTTCACCTGGATCGGCGCGCCCTTCTTTCTTCCCTGGCGATGCTTCCGCTGCTTTCAGCCTCGCTACACTCCAGGTCGGCGCTGGCGCAATCCCAGCGCGATCCGTTGCCTTCCTGGAATGACGGTTCGGCGAAGACATCTATCGTCGACTTCGTTAGGCGCGTCACGGACCAGGGCGGCCCATATTTCGTGCCGCCCCAACAGCGGGTCGCAACCTTCGACAATGACGGCACGCTGTGGATCGAACAACCGATGTATGTGCAGCTTGCCTTTGTGCTCGACCGCGTGAAAGGCATGGCCGCGATGCATCCGGAATGGAAAGACAAGCAGCCGTTCGCGGCGGTGCTGGACGGCGACCTGAACGCGCTCGCAGCTTCCGGCGAAAAGGGCGTTGCCGAACTGGTCGCGGTCACCCACGCCGGTATGACGACGGCAGAGTTTGAGACGATCGTCACGGATTGGCTTGTCACGGCGCGCGACAGACGCTTCAAACGACCTTACACCGAGTTGGTGTACCAACCGATGCTGGAATTGCTCGCTTACCTTAGGGCGAACGGTTTCCAAACTGTCATCGTTTCAGGCGGCGGTGTTGAGTTCATGCGGCCGTGGACGGATGCCATCTACGGCGTCCCTCCAGAGCAGGTGGTCGGATCCTCGATCAAGACCCGGTTTGAGATGCGCGACAGCGCCCCGGTCCTATTCCGGTTGCCCGAGATCAATTTCATCGATGACAAGGCCGGTAAGCCAATCGCAATCAATGAACATATCGGCCGCCGCCCCATCGCCGCGTTTGGCAACTCGGATGGAGACCTTGAAATGCTTCAATGGGCGACGCTCGCCCCCGGCGCGCGGTTCGGTTTGCTCGTCCACCATACTGACGCCGGGCGCGAATATGCCTACGACCGCCAATCCCACTTCGGGAAATTGGACATGGCCCTCGACGCCGCAGCGGTGAATCGATGGACGGTGGTCGACATGAAGAATGACTGGAAGCGGATATTCGCCTTCGAGTAAGAACGCGAACCATCGGATGTCCGTGACACAGCCATAAGGTTAGTCGAGGGGCGAGATGAAATGAATTTCACCGGTGCGAAATGTTTTTCCGGGCAAACGGTTGAGGGGTCAGCGGACCAGGAGATGGTTTATATCTCCGGCGGAACTTTTCGGATGGGTTCCGAGCATCACTATCCTGAGGAGGCGCCAGTCCACCGGGTTACCGTGGACGGATTTTGGATCGACCGAACGCCTGTCACCAATCGCCAATTTCGAGATTTTATCAACGCGACTGGCTACGTCACCCTCGCTGAACTGACACCCGATGCGAAGGACTATCCTGGCGCACTACCGCACATGCTGAAGGCCGGCTCTCTCGTCTTTACACCGCCGCAGCAAGCGGTGGACCTGCGCCATTGGAGCGAATGGTGGACGTTCAAGTTCGGAGCCAATTGGCGTCGTCCATACGGACGGCACAGTAACCTACGCGGGCTCGAGAATCATCCCGTTGTGCACGTCGCTTACCGTGATGTCGAAGCCTATGCCAAATGGGCCGGCAAGGAATTGCCGACCGAGGCCGAATGGGAGTTCGCCGCACGTGGCGGACTGGACGGTGCCGAATTCGCTTGGGGTAACGAGCTAGTCCCCGGCGGCAACCATATGGCGAACACCTGGCAGGGTAATTTCCCGCACGAGAATCTCGCGACCGATGGGTTCGAGCGCACCTCGCCGGTCACAACGTTTCCGGCCAACGGTTACGGGCTGCATGACATGATCGGCAATGTCTGGGAATGGACCGCCGATTGGTATTCGCCGATGCACGAGGCCGATGCGCCGAAGGCGTGTTGCATTCCGCAAAATCCGCGGGGTGGGCCCGAAATTGCGAGCTACGACCCCCGAAATCCGAAGATAAGAATTCCGCGCAAGGTGCTTAAGGGCGGCTCGCATCTTTGCGCGCCTAACTATTGCCGCCGCTATCGTCCGGCAGCGCGTCATGCCGAGCCGATCGATACGTCTGCCAGCCACGTCGGTTTCCGTTGCATTGCCAGAAAAAGGAGTACGTCATGAGCCGCGACAAGATTCCGGGAAATCCCGAGAGCAGTATTACGCCACCACCCAGCACAGGTTTGAAACGCCGCGATCTGCTGCTGAGCGGTAGCTCCCTCGTCGCAGCTTCGGCCTTTGCAGTTGCCGGACTCACAGGTTCCGCGCAAGCCCAGCAGCCGACAGCGGCGCCCGGGCCGGCGGGGCAGAGGCCCAATATCGTCGTCATCATGGGTGACGACGTCGGCATGTGGAACATCGGTGCCTATCACCGCGGCTTGATGGCCGGCCGGACGCCAAATCTCGACAAGCTCGCCGCCGAGGGCATGTTGTTTACCGACTATTACGCCGAGGCCAGCTGTACGGCGGGGCGCGCCAACTTCATCACCGGTGAGTTGCCAATCCGCACCGGCATGACCACGGTCGGTCAGGCCGGTGCTCCCACAGGCATACCCGCACAGGCGGCGACCATCGCTACCGCCTTGAAAGGAATGGGCTACGCCACCGGCCAGTTCGGCAAGAACCACCTCGGCGACAAAAACGAATTTTTGCCGACAGTGCACGGCTTCGACGAGTTCTTCGGCTATTTGTACCACCTCGACGCGATGGAAGATCCGGCCCATCCCGGTTATCCGCAGGAACTGCTGAATTCAGTCGGTCCACGCAACATGATCCATTCTTACGCGACCAATGTCGACGATCCCACCGAGGATCCGCGCTGGGGCAAAGTCGGCAAGCAGAAGATTGAGGACGCGGGGACACTGTATCCCAAGCGGATGGAAACCGTTGACGACGAAATCCGTGACCTCGCGCTGAAGTTCATCGACAAGGCCAAGGCCGACAATAAGCCGTTCTTTCTGTGGCTCAATCCGACCCGCATGCACATCGTCACGCATCTGTCGCCGAAGTACGAAGCGCTGCGGAACTCCAAGAACGGCTGGACCATCCATGAGGCCGGCATGGCGCAGCTCGACGACGACGTCGGGATCGTCATGCAGAAACTCAAGGATATGGGCGTCGATGATAACACGATCGTGGTGTTCACCACCGATAACGGCACCGAGGTCTTCACCTGGCCGGACGGCGGACAAACGCCTTTCGCGCAGAGCAAGGGCACCGTCATGGAAGGCGGATTCCGCGTGCCCTGCATGATCCGCTGGCCGGGCAAGGTGCCGGCGGGCAAGGTCGAGAACGGTATCATCTCGGGGCTGGATTGGTTTCCGACCCTTGTTGCGGCAGCCGGCAACCCGAATATCGCCGAAGAGCTGAGGAAGGGCAAACAGATCGGTGACAAGACGTACAAGTGCTATCTCGACGGCTATAACCAGATGGACATGATCACGGGCAAGGGGCCGTCGAACCGGCACGAGATCTTTTACTTCGGCGAAAGCGAGCTTGGTGCCGTGCGCATCGACGACTTCAAGTATCGCTTTATCGACCAGCCCGGAGGCTGGCTCGGCGAAAAAACCAAACCTGACGTGCCGTACCTGATCAACCTTCGCCTCGATCCTTTCGAGCGCACCGGCTGGCCAAATAGCGGGACCAAGGAGGGCGCGCAGCAATACTTCGACTGGTTCAAATACGAATTCTGGCGCTTCGTGTTTGTCCAGCAGCACGTGGAGAAGCTGGCTATGACGGCAATTGAATTTCCGCCCATGCAAAGGGGAGCGAGCTTCAATCTCGATGCCGTGAAGGCGAAGATCGCGGCCGCGCAAGCTGCAATCGCCAAGTAGGGCGGCATGCAGCACCAAGACGTCGCCCCGAACTCCCGGGGCGACGTCTTCAAAGCAACAGATGCGCGTGCGGACGAACGAAGTTGCTGCGACGCAACTTCGAATGCAATCGTCTCAATGCCGGGAGTCCCGACAGCTGCCGAAGTAAAGGCTTCGATGACAGTCGACCAGCAATCGCTTGGACGTGCAGCATCGCTGAAGAAAGCCTTCCTGATAGGAGCGATGGCGGCTGCTTGCTTGATGTCGTTGGCGGCGCATCCGGCTGCCGCGCTGGATCGGGTTTCCCTTCAGCTGAAATGGAAGCACCAATTCCAGTTCGCGGGCTACTACGCCGCGCTTGAACAGGGCTTCTATCGCGAAGCCGGGCTCGACGTCCTCGTCCGCGAGGGAGGTCCCGATATTGAGGTGGCCGAGGACGTTGCCAGCGGAAAGGCCGATTTCGGCGTCTGCAGTTCCAACGTTCTCCGTGAATGGGAAAAGGGTCGCCGCCTGGTCGTGCTGGCCGTTATCTTTCAACATTCCCCGGCCATCATTCTGGTGCCGCGCCGGGCCGACATCACCAGCATCTCGGATTTGCGCGGCCGCACGTTGATGGACGCGCCAGGTAGCGATGAAATCGCGGCGATGCTGAAGCACGAAGGGATAGATTATACGGCGCTACCACGAATGGACCATAGGGGGGACCCGCGTGATCTCCTGGCCGGTCGCGCTGATGCCATGGTCGCGTACAGCACCAACGAACCGTTTGTGCTTGAACAGCTCGGTGCGGCGTATCGCTCCTTCTCCCCAACGGAGTACGGAGTCGACTTTTATGGTGACAATCTATGTACTTCAGAAGGACAGGTGGTGGCCCACCCGGAGCGGGTGGCTGCATTCCGGGCAGCGAGCCTAAAGGGCTGGGCCTATGCGCTGGCGCACAAGGAGGCGACGGTCGACCTGATTCTTAAGACCTATTCGGCAAAAAAAGGCCGCGAGGCTCTGCTTTTCGAAGCGGCTCGCACGGATACGTTGGTGCGCCGGGGCGCCGCACATATCGGCGAGCAGAATGTTGAGCGCTGGCAGGCTGTCGCCGCGACTTATCGCAGGCTTGGCATGCTCAGCGATGATGCAGTGCCCTCGGGACTGATATGGGACAGAGACGAAAAATTCAGAGGGCGCTTGCTCACCGCGATGCTGCTCCTTGGCGTCGGATTGGCCGTTATCGGTCTGCTTGCTTACCGAATCCGCGCCTCATTGCGGCCGGCAGTGGCCCGGTTGAAAGGGTTTCCCCTGATCGCGGCACTGGGGCGGCCAAGGCTAAGCTTGATCATGTCCCTGGCTTTCGTTGGCCTCAGCATTCCCATTCTCCTTTTCATCCTGATCTATAATTATACGAAAAATTCGGCTGCGATCGTTGCGACCTTGAATGATGCCGTAGTTCAGACCAGCCAGGCAGCGGTCGAGCGCACCGAGCAATTGATCGAGAGCACCGAAAGTCTGTTGCGCTTTCTCGCCGAGGTCTCGGCCGCTGATCCCGGCTATTTCCGCACCGAGGAAAGCCGCGATGTGTTGTACCGCGCCTTGACCTCCGCCGCGCACATTGACGCTGTCTATGTCAGCTTTGATGACGGTTATCATCGAGTTGTCACCCGCATCGACGAGGATCGCCGACGAAGCGATCCGCAAATTCCGGCGGCGGCCAACTGGCACTCCAGCTATATCGACGCGATCACCTATGGGCTCTCGCGGGTTCGCCATCGCAAATTCTTCGACATCTGGCCCCATCAAGTCGGCGAATACAATGTTGGCACCGACGTGGATATTCGCACTTTACCGGGCTATCAGACGGCCAAGCTGACGCGAACGCTCGCGGTCACTGAGCCTGCGATCAATCCCGATACGGGCTTTCCTATTCTATCGCTTCGTGTTCCGATATATCGCGGCGTCGATTTCGTTGGATGTGCCTCGGCCAACATCACCATGGATGTGCTGTCGCGTTTTCTTGATAAGCATAGAACTAGCGTTCGCAGCACTACTGTGATCGCCGATCGGCGCAACGGCAATATCATCGCCTTTCCGAATATGCAGGAGAGTGTCCGGATCCAGAACAACAAGCTCAAACTCGCGAACCTGGCCGATGTCGGCGATCCGGACCTGCAGGAGGCCTATCGTCGGCACGCCGGGGTCGATGACGACACGTTCATCTTCACGTCCCTGAGGAACGGAGAGGAGGATGTGATCGCGGCGTTTGCCAATTTCCCCGATGGGTTCGGCCAACCGTGGCAAGTGATCACACTGACGCCGGTTGACGATTTTGTGGGCACATTGAAAGCGACCAATCGTGTGATCATGGTGGTCATCATCATCCTCACCGCCACCGAATTGTTCTTTATTTTTATAGCGGCAAGCCGATTGTCGCGGCCGGTCGAAAACGTATCCAAGCAATTGCAAGCCATTGAAAGTCTGCAATTCGGGGCCCCCATATCGCGGCAGTCCAACATCCGGGAAATCGCGAGACTAGAATCCGCGGCAGCCCTGCTTCGCACCTCGCTCCAATCGTTCTCCTCTTTCGTCCCGCTCGATGTGGTCCGCCAGCTCATCAAATCGGGCATTCCGCTCAGCTTGGGAGTCGAGTCGCGATATCTCACCATATTCTTTTCCGACCTGGAAAATTTTTCGACTCACTCCGAAACGTTGACCCCTGACGATTTGCTGGTCCAGATCTCGACCTATCTTGAGGAAGTATCCGCCGCGATCTCGAAAGAAGGTGGGACCGTCGACAAGTTCATCGGTGACGGCGTCATGGCGTTCTGGAATGCTCCGGTTCAACGCACGGATCATGTGTTGCGTGCTTGTGCCGGCGCATTGCGGGCTGCACGTCGCATGGAGCGCGTCAATGATGTCTGGGCGGCGGAGGGACGGCCGCGGATCCGGATCAGGATCGGACTCAATTGTGCAACCGTCCTTGTTGGCAATGTGGGCTCGTCAGCCCGGTTGAGCTACACCGCTCTCGGGGACGGCGTAAATGTCGCAGCTCGTCTCGAAGGCATCAACAAGCTATTTGGCACCACCATCTGCATCAGCGACAGCATGTATGAGGAGGTACGGTCAGAGATCTTGGCGCGACCGCTAAAGCGGGTTCAGGTGAAGGGCCGCAAAACCGATTTCATGATTTATGAGCTGCTTGCTCTGAGCGCCAGCGACGATCCGGAGTTAAGGGGCCGCGATGGCGACGAGCAGCTGATTGCCATGACCTGGCATGCCTCACAGAAATTTGAGGCCGGGGATTTCGCGGCGGCGGAGCACGCCTACCGCGTCGTCCTAAATGCGTTTCCCAGCGATACCGTCGCAACGTTGATGCTGAAGGAATGCATGGGAAGACAGAGAACTGATATTCCCGAGGAAGACTCAAGGACAATGTTTAAGACGTTTAACGGCGGTTCCTGAGCGGCGTCGCTGTAGCGCCTAGATTTCTGCAATGACTGCGCGCCTCTATTCCACGCTGCCGGCACCGCGGCGCAAATCGGCCTCGATCTGCAACCGCGTGCCGCCGCCGAAGCGGGCGCGGTAGACCTGAAGGTTCTCCATGATCCGTTGCACGTAGTTGCGTGTCTCGGAGAACGGGATCAGCTCGACCCAGTCGACCGCATCGACCTTCGCGTCACGCGGATCGCCATAGCGATCGATCCACTTCTTCACGCTGCCGCGGCCGGCGTTGTAGGCGGCAAACGTCATAATGTAGGAGCCGCGATAATCCTCGAGCAGCCCGCCGAGCTCGGCTGAACCAAGTGTGGCGTTGTAGACCGAATCGTTCTTCAGCCGCCCCAGATCGTAGGTCCCGCCGTGCCGCTTGCAGACATAGCGCGCGGCGTCCGGCGTCACCTGCATCAGCCCATAGGCCTGCGCCGGCGAGACCACCGAGGGATTGAAGGCGCTCTCCTGCCGCGCGATGGCGTAGACGATGCTGCGCTCGACCTCGGGGCCGATCGGCGTGAACTGCGGAATACCGTTTACGGGGTAGGCATAGAAATCGAACGGCAGTCCGCGATTAAGCGCGGCCTTGCCGAGCAGCAGCATGCCCCGCGCGTCGCTGTAGCGCTGGGTGAGCTCGCCGAGGCCGGCAAGCGCTTCGGGATCGCCGTTCTCGCCCATGTCGGCGAGCACAGGCACCGCCATCTCACGCTCGTCGAGCTCGTAGAGCAATTGTGCGGCGCGCACGATTTCCAGCCGTTCGGCGCCGCGGCCGCGCGGCTGGCCGTTGAGCTCGATCTGCGGCAGGCCGAGCTTGGCGCGTGCGAGCTGGCCGTAATAGCTGGTGGATTGCTCGGCTGCCCGCGCGTAGGCGTTGCGCGCCTCCTGCTGGCGACCTGCCGCTTCGGCGGAGCGGCCCTGCCAATAGCCGGCGCGCGCCAGCGTGGTCGGATTGACGCTGCCGATGCCGATGCGGGCAAAATGCTGGGTGGCGGCCGCGGGATCGTTGAGGAAGCGCAGTGCGATCCAGCCGGCGGTGAACTCCTGCTCGGTCTTGTAGATGTCGCGCGAGGGCAGGGCCGCATCGCGCGCGATCAGATAGGCGCTGCGGAATTCCTCAGTGTCGATCATCTTGCGCGCCAGCAGGCGCCGCTCGATCCACCATTCGTCGAGATTGTAGAGCCGGTTCGGATCCTTTGGCGCCGACAGCATGAGCTGGGCGGCTTCCGCGAATTTCTCCTCGCGGCGTAGCAGCTGGATCTTGCTGAAGATGAAGCCGGGATCGCCGTGCAGCTCGTGCGGCACGGCCTCGAGCAGCGCACGTGCGTTCGGCGCTTTCTTGAGGGAGGCGATGCGGGCCTTGGCGAGTGCGACATAGCTGGCACCGAGGCGCTTTGCAGCACGCAGTGCGGCCTCGTTCTCGCTGCCGTAGAGCAACGTGTCCATCCGCGCCTTCTGATCGCCAGGCATCAGCAGCGCGCCGAACTGGTCGAGCGCGTTGTTCTCGGTGTCTTCCGACATCGGATCGCTGCGCCAGGCCTCGCGCACCAGCCGTTCGGCGTTGGCGCGGTCGCCGCGCGCCAGCATCGCCTTGGCGAGCGTGAAGCGGCCCTTGGCGGAGACGGGGGATTCATTCTCGAACCACGACCACGCGACCGAATCGTCACGCCTGTCGTCCCACATCGCGGCTTCCAGGCGCCGGCGCAGGAAGGTCTGCGACGGCCAGCTCGGATTGGCGGACAGGAAGGCGCGGTAGCGCTCTACGGTCGCGCCATTGTCCTCGCTGCGCAGGACGATCCATTCCGCGAGCTTTCGCGCGACGGGATCCGAGATCGTGGCCGCGGCATTGCTGGCATCGCCCGATTTGCGCTTGCGCACGAGCTCGATGACGGTCTCCAGCGTGTCCTTGTCGGCTTGCGACGTCGAGGAGGTCGCAGCAACTGCGGCCGGCGTGACCGGCTTGCGCGGCGCCGCGTGCTGGCGGGTCGCCGGAGCCAGGACGGGAGCCGCGACGGGCTTGGCGGGAGCCGGGGCGGTCGGTCTGACGGTGGCGGTCACGGCCGGCGCGGGTGCGCTCTGGTGGGGCGAGGCGTTGGCGGTCGGCCGTGATTTTGGCGCGGGGGCCGCTGCCGCGGGCTTGGGCTTATCCTTCGCTGGTTCCTTGCCGGCGTCCTTGCCCGTCTCCTTGGCAGGTTTCTTCGCGGCATCCTTGGCCGGGGCGGGGGCTGCTCCCTTGCTCGCTCCCTTGGCTGCGTCCTTGGTGGTTTCCTTGGTGGTTTCCTTGGTGGTTTCCTTGCCTGTTCCCTTGACCGATCCTTTGGCTGGCCCCTTGGCGGCTGGCTTCGCGATGTCCTTCGCCCCTTCCGCGGTCGTCTCATTGGACTTGGCCCAGGCGGCGCAGCCGACCGACAGCCCTGCCATCAGGCACACGGCCAGACCGGTCAATCGCCATCCGGCGCGCGGAAAGGAGGTCACGGCGTTTCGTCGCCCCGAATCAGTCAATTGGCTCAAGACCTTGTTGTACAAGATTTGGCTGTATTTGATTGAATATGCGGACAAAATACCAACAGCGGCTTACCTTTGCCGGGTTTGCACCAGCACCGCGGCAAAATCGCGGCCTAAACGGTGCCTCACACGGAAGCGGGTCTTTTACCGGCGGGATAGACCCGATATGAATGCGGCTTGCTCTCGAGATCGCCGCGTACGGAGGAAGTCCATGGCAGCCAAGACGAAATTCCGGGGATCGTTCACCGCCTTGGTCACGCCGTTCAAGAACGGCTCGCTGGACGAGGCGGCGTTCCGCTCCCTGGTCAGCTGGCAGATTTCAGAGGGCACCAACGGCTTGGTCCCGGTCGGCACCACCGGCGAGAGCCCGACGCTGAGCCATGACGAGCACAAGAAGGTGGTCGAATGGTGCATCGAGGAAGCGAAGGGCCGCGTGCCCGTCGTCGCCGGTGCCGGCTCCAATTCGACCAAGGAGGCGATCGAGCTCGCCCAGCACGCCGAGAAGGCGGGCGCGAACGCGGTGCTGGTCGTGACGCCTTACTACAACAAGCCGACCCAGGAAGGCATGTACCAGCACTTCAAGGCGATCAACGACGCGATCGGGATTCCGATCATCATCTACAACATCCCGCCGCGCTCGGTGATCGACATGTCGGTCGACACCATGAAGCGACTGTGGGAGCTGAAGAACATCGCCGGCGTCAAGGACGCCACCGCCAGCATGGTCCGGGTCTCGCAGCAACGCGCGGCGATGGGCGAGGACTTCAATCAGCTCTCGGGCGAGGACGCGACCATCCTCGGTTACATGGCCCATGGCGGCCACGGCTGCATCTCGGTGACCTCGAACGTCGCGCCGCGGCTGTGCTCGGAGTTCCAGGCCGCCTGGGCGAAGGGCGATCATGCCACCGCGCTGAAGCTGCACGACAAGCTGATGCCGCTGCACAACAACCTCTTCATCGAGAGCAATCCGGCGCCGATCAAGTACGCGTTGTCGCTGCTCGGCAAGCTGGACGAGACGCTGCGGCTGCCGATGGTGCCGGTCTCCGAGCCGACCCGCGTTGCCGTGCGCAGCGCGATGGTTCATGCTGGCCTCGTCAACTGACGCGCTAGCCAATCGGGGAGCTGGTCATGGGGGGTCGAGGAAAGGGGCACGCGGATGCTCACCGAGTTCCGCGAGTTCGCCATGAAGGGCAACGTCGTCGATCTCGCGGTCGGCGTCATCATCGGTGCGGCCTTCGGCGCCATCGTCAATTCGCTGGTCGGCGACGTGATCATGCCGATCATCGGCGCGGCCACCGGCGGGCTCGACTTCTCGAACTACTTCACGCCGCTTTCGGGCAAGGTCACCGCCGCAAATCTCGCGGACGCAAAAAAGCAGGGTGCCGTCTTGGCTTGGGGCAGCTTCCTCACGCTGACGATCAACTTCATCATCATTGCCTTCGTGCTGTTCCTGGTGATCCGTGCCATGAACAAGTTGAAGCGCAAGGACGAGGCTGCGCCTGCCGCTCCCCCAAAGCCGTCGGCCGAGGTCGAGCTGCTGACCGAGATCCGCGATCTCCTCAAGAAGTCTTGACGCGCACGCTTCATCCAAACTGTTAGCGTCCTCGCGCATCTCGATCAGGTTTGTCTTCCATGGTTTTTGAATGTGATGGCCGATAAGAACGAACGTCCGATCAAGGTCATGGCGGAAAATCGCAAGGCCCGCTTCAACTACGCCATCGAGGACACGGTCGAGGCCGGCATTGCGCTGACCGGCACCGAGGTCAAATCGATCCGCAGCGGCAAGAGCACGATCGCGGAATCCTACGCCGATTCCAAGGACGGCGAGATCTGGCTGATCAACGCCACCATTCCGGAATATCTCCAGGGCAACCGCTTCAATCACGAGCCCAAGCGGCCACGAAAACTGCTGCTGCACCGCAAGCAGATCAACAAGCTGATGGGCGCGGTCGACCGCGAAGGCATGACCCTGATCCCGCTCAAGCTCTACTTCAACGAGCGCGGTCGCGCCAAATTGCAGCTCGCAGTTGCAAAGGGCAAGAAGCTGCACGATAAGCGCGAGACCGAGAAGAAGCGCGACTGGAGCCGGGAGAAGGGCCGGTTGCTGCGGGCGAGGGGATAGCGGAATGACTCAGAGAAACCTGCTCGAGGTCGATTGGAGCCGGATTCCCGCACCCGCGGACGACGGCGGCGCCGCGCACCTGAAAGGCATGACGCTGCCGCCGATCAGCCTGCTCGCCACTGACGACACGTCAGTCGCGCTGTCGGCGCTGCAGGGCCGGACCGTGGTGTTCGCCTATCCGCGCACCGGCGAGCCCGGCAAGATCGCGCTGGTCGACGATTGGGATATGATCCCGGGCGCGCGTGGTTGCACCCCGCAGACCTGCGCGTTTCGCGATCTGTTTGCCGAGCTGAAGGCCGCCGGCGCTGCCCAGGTGTTCGGTCTCGCGACCCAGAGCAACGACTACCAGACCGAGATGGCCTCGCGGCTGCATCTGCCGTTCCCGGTGCTCTCGGATGAGAAGCTGACGCTGACACGCGCCCTCAATCTGCCGACCATGGAGGTCGCGGGGCTGACGCTGATCAAGCGCCTGGCGCTGATCATCGACGATGCGCGGATTACGCACGTGTTCTATCCGGTGTTCCCGCCCGACCGGAACGCGGGCGATGTCCTGGACTGGCTGAAGGCCAATCCCGCCAAGACCTAGCCAAGACCTAGCCAGGGCCTAGTCGAGGCCTAGCCAGAGTCTGGTCGAGGCCTAGTCGAGGTCGGTCTTCACCTTCGCGAACACGGAGCGGAACATGTCCGGCGTCAGCACGCGGGTGTTCGTGTTGTAGCGCGAGCAGTGATAGCTGTCGTACAGCCTGAATGCGCCGGCCTGGTGCACCGCGCCGTGGCCGAAAGGGGCTTGCGATCCCTTCAGGTTCAGCGGCTTGAGCACGGTGTCGTGCGCAATGCGACCGAGCGCGACGATCGCGCGCAGGTTCGGCATTGTTGCGAGATTTGCCGCGAGAAACTGGCGGCAGGTGTTGATCTCGACCGGCAGCGGCTTGTTCTGCGGCGGCACGCAATGCACCGCATTGGCGATTCGGCAGTCGACCAGCTTCAGGCCGTCGTCGGGACGCGCTTGATATTTGCCCTTGGCGAAACCGTATTCGAGCAGCGTGGCGTAGAGCAGGTCGCCGGCATAATCGCCGGTGAAGGGACGGCCGGTGCGGTTGGCGCCCTGCATCCCCGGCGCGAGGCCGACGATCAACAGGCGCGCCTTGATGTCGCCGAAAGGCGCAACCGGCGCATTGTGCCACAATGGCTCGCGCGCGCGGTTGGCCTCGCGAAAGGCAACCAGGCGCGGACAGAGCGGACAATCACGGTCGGGGACGAGGGTGAGAGGCTGGCGGCTTGACCGGGCCGCCTCACTCCTCGAAGTCGTCATCGCCCCTCGGCGCCATGGTGGTTGCGCGCTGGAGGAACTGCGGGGCGTGGTGGCGCGCCTCGCGCTCGCCGCGGTCACGCGGGGCGGGGCGTTCGGACGGGTCGCGGCCGAGCTTGGACTGCAGCTCGACGAGATCCGTGAAGACGTCGGCCTGTCGGCGCAGCTCGTCGGCGATCATCGGCGGCTGGCTGGCGATCGTGGAAATCACGGTGACCCGCACGCCGCGGCGCTGAACGGCCTCGACCAGGGAGCGGAAGTCGCCGTCACCCGAGAACAGCACCATCTGATCGATGTGCTCGGCGAGCTCCATGGCGTCCACGGCGAGCTCGATGTCCATGTTGCCCTTGACCTTGCGGCGGCCGGAGGCGTCGATGAACTCCTTGGTCGCCTTGGTGACGACGGTGTAGCCGTTGTAATCGAGCCAGTCGATCAGGGGGCGGATCGAGGAGTACTCCTGATCCTCGATGATCGCGGTGTAGTAGAACGCCCGAAGCAGCGTCCCGCGGCTCTGAAACTCCTTCAGCAGGCGCTTGTAATCGATGTCGAAGCCCAGAGTTTTCGCCGTCGCGTAGAGATTGGCTCCGTCGATGAAGAGCGCGATCTTGTCGGTAGAGGAAGGTGACATTCAGTTTGCTCGCGTAGTGTTGTGATTGATCGTTTATTGTTGGCGCGGCGACAGCAAGCCGCGCAATTCTAAAGTCCCGCCGAAACCCGTCGAAATCGCAAATCCGGAGAAGTCGGGGCAATCAAGGTATAGTTATGGCGGACTTGCGTACACCCGGCGCCGCCCTCGATGGCGGCCCGGGAAACCACCCACCTCAGCCCCAATGTGGGGGTAGCAGAGCCGTTTGGCGAGGCCAAATCACAAATTGGCCTTGCGAAACCGCTCCCGCCCCTATAACTAGCCCCAATCATCCACATATTTCATCCCACCCACAACGGAGCGACAGTCCATGGCTCGCGTCACCGTAGAAGATTGTATCGACAAGGTCGACAACCGGTTTGACCTGGTCCTGCTGGCCGCCCACCGTGCCCGCATGATTTCGTCCGGTTCACAACTAACGGTTGACCGCGATAACGACAAGAACCCTGTTGTGTCTTTGCGTGAAATTGCCGACACGACCATTTCGCCGGAAGACCTCCGCGAGGAGCTGGTGCACTCGCTGCAGAAGTTCGTCGAGGTCGACGAGCCCGAGCCGGACACTGTGCCGCTGATCGGTTCCGCGGGTGCGAGCGTGGATGCGGACGATACCGAAGTCGCCGTTGAGCGCATGACGGAAGAAGAGCTCCTGAAGGGTCTCGAAGGCCTCGCGCCGCCCGAGGAACAGCCCGAGGAGGACGAGTAAATCGTCCCGTCGCGATCGTCGACTTCTTGTGATCTTATCAAAGGCCCGAACCGTCGTTCGGGCCTTTGCTTTTGTTGGCGTTTTCGTGGTTACCATAGCGCGTCGGTTGGCGCCTGGCCCTGTCACTGAATTGATCGGACACGCGCGCGATCGGAGCTAAGATGTATACAACGGGCTGTCTCGTGGCCCGTTTGAAGGCAGGACGGCATGGTATATCGGCGCCGCAGACCAATGCAGATGCAGGCCGCAACCGAATCGGTTGCCGTGGCCCCGACTGCGCCGGTCGCGCGCCCGGCGAAGTCCCGCGCGCGCATGATGCGTCAATATGACCTCGTCGAGCGCGTCAGGTCCTACAATCCCAACACCGACGAAGACCTGCTGAACCGCGCCTATGTCTACGCCATGAAGGCGCACGGCTCGCAGACCCGCGCATCGGGCGACCCGTATTTTTCGCATCCGCTCGAAGTGGCGGCGATTCTCACCGACCTGAAACTCGACGACGCCACCATCGTGGCTGCGCTGCTCCACGACACGATCGAGGACACCGAAGCGACGCGGGCCGAGATCGACCAGATCTTCGGGCCCGAGATCGGCGCGCTGGTCGAGGGCCTCACCAAGCTGAAGCGGCTGGAGCTGGTGTCGCGGGAGGCCAAGCAGGCCGAGAATCTGCGCAAATTGTTGCTGGCCATTGCCGACGATGTCCGCGTGCTCCTGGTGAAGCTCGCCGACCGCCTGCACAACATGCGCACGCTGGACTTCGTGCCGCCGGAATCGCGACGGCGCATTGCCGAGGAGACGCTCGACATCTATGCGCCGCTGGCGGGGCGCATGGGCATGCAGGAAATGCGCGAGGAGCTGGAGGACCTGTCGTTCCGTACCCTCGATCCCGAAGCGTATTCGGTGGTGATGCAGCGGCTTGATGCGCTCGCCGAGCGCAACCGCAATCTGATCGGCGAAATCGAGGACCAGCTCTCCAACAATCTGCGCCACCGGGGCCTGGGGGCGCGGGTCTATGGCCGCCGCAAGAAGCCATTCTCGATCTGGACCAAGATGGAACGCAAGTCGATCGGCTTCGAGCAATTGTCCGACATCTTCGGCTTCCGCGTCGTCGTCAACGACATCGAGGCCTGCTATCGCGCGCTCGGCATCGTCCACACCAACTGGCCGGTCGTGCCCGGGCGTTTCAAGGACTACATCTCGACGCCGAAGCAGAACGACTACCGCTCGATTCACACCACCGTGATCGGCCCAGGCAACCAGCGCGTCGAGCTGCAGATCCGCACCGAGGCGATGGACCAGATCGCCGAGCGCGGCATCGCCGCGCACGTGTTCTACAAGGAAGGCGTGGGCTCGCCGACCGAATTTCTCAAGCGCGAGTCCAATGCGTTCGCCTGGTTGCGCCACACCATCGGCATCCTCTCGGAGAGCGCCAATCCCGAGGAATTCCTCGAGCACACCAAGCTCGAGCTGTTCCACGACCAGGTGTTCTGCTTCACCCCGAAGGGCAAGCTGATCGCGCTGCCGCGCCATGCCAACGTGATCGACTTCGCCTATGCCGTGCATACCGACGTCGGCAACAGCGCGGTGGGCTGCAAGATCAACGGCCAATTCGCGCCGCTGTCCTCGGAGCTCCAGAACGGCGACGAGGTCGAGGTGCTGACCTCGGAAGCGCAGGCGGCGCCGCCGTCCGCCTGGGAAACGCTCGCGGTCACCGGCAAGGCGCGCGCCGCGATCCGCCGCGCCACCAGGACTGCGGTGCGCGATCAATATGTCGGTCTCGGCCGGCGCATCGTGGAGCGCCTGTTCGAGCGCGCCAAGATCGAATACGCCGACGACAAGCTCAAGGGCGCGCTGCCGCGGCTCGCGCGCACCTCGATCGAGGACGTCATGGCTGCTGTGGGGCGCGGCGAGATCAAGGCCTCCCACGTCGCGCGTGCGATGTATCCCGACTACAAGGAGGAGCGCATAGCGCGCTATGGCATCAAGAAGGGGCTTGCCGGCAAGCTCAAGGAGAAATCGTCGGAACCGCCGCGCAGCTCGGTCGCGATCCCGATCCGCGGCATCAATTCCGACCTGCCGGTGAAGTTCGCGCCGAACGGCGGCGCCGTGCCCGGTGACCGCATCGTCGGCATCGTCACGCCGGGCGAGGGCATCACCATCTACCCGATCCAGGCGCCGGCCCTGAAGGATTTCGAGGAGGAGCCGGAGCGCTGGCTCGACGTGCGCTGGGACATCGAGGACTCCGCGCCGCAGCGTTTCCCCGCCCGCATCAAGGTCGAGAACGTCAACGAGCCCGGCGCGCTGGCGCAGATCGCGACCGTGATCGCCGAGCACGACGGCAACATCGACAACATCAGCATGCAGCGCCGCTCACCGGACTTCACGGAGACGACGATCGATCTCGAAGTCTACGATCTGAAGCATTTGAGCGCGATCCTGGCCCAACTGCGCGCGAAGGCGGTCGTCGCCCGCGTCGAACGTGTTAATGGATAGACGCCTTCTGTCTTGGTCTGTCCCAATGATTTCGTGAGTCCTGAAATGCCCGCACCTCCGCTCCGCCTCGGCGTCAATGTCGACCATGTCGCGACCCTGCGTAACGCGCGCGGCGGCCGCAATCCCGATCCGGTGCGCGCGGCGCTGCTGGCGATCGAGGCCGGCGCCGACGGCATCACCGCTCACTTGCGCGAGGATCGCCGGCACATCCGCGACGAGGACATGGCGCGGCTGAAAGCCGAGATCTCCAAGCCGCTCAATTTCGAGATGGCGGCGACCGACGACATGATGCGCATCTCGCTCGCCACCAGGCCGCACGCGGTGTGCCTCGTGCCGGAGCGGCGCCAGGAGGTGACGACCGAAGGCGGGCTCGACGTCGTCGGCCAGCACAATGCGCTGGCGCCCTATATCGCGCGGCTGAACGATGCCGGCATCCGGGTGTCGCTGTTCATCGCCGCCGATCCCGCCCAGATCGAGATGGCGGCGCGGCTGCGCGCGCCCGTGATCGAGATCCACACCGGCGCCTGGTGCGACGCGGTCGTCGATGGCGACGCCGACAAGGCCGAGGCCGAATGGCAGCGTATCGTGGCGGGAGTGAAGCTCGCGAAGGAAGCGGGGCTGGAGGTTCACGCCGGGCATGGGCTGGACTACGCGACGGCGGAGACGATCGCAGGCTTGCCGGAGATCATGGAGCTCAACATCGGTTACTACATGATCGGCGAAGCCCTGTTCGTCGGCCTTGCCGAGACGGTGCGCAGCATGCGCGCGGCGATGGACCGCGGCCGGGGCCGGGCATGATCATCGGCATCGGCTCCGATCTGATCGACATCACCCGCGTCGGCAAGGTGATCGAGCGCCATGGCGAGCGCTTCCTCGATCGTATCTTCACCGCGGCCGAGCGGGCCAAGGCGGAGCGGCGCGCCAAGAACGAGAAAATGGTGGTGGCGACCTACGCCAAGCGCTTTGCCGCCAAGGAGGCCTGCTCCAAGGCCCTCGGCACCGGCATAAGGCGCGGCGTGTGGTGGCGCGACATGGGGGTGGTCAACCTGCCGGGAGGACGGCCGACCATGCAATTGACGGGCGGGGCGCTGGCCCGGCTCCAGGCCCTGACGCCGGAGGGGTTCGAGGCGCAGATCGACCTGTCGATCACCGATGACTGGCCGTTGGCACAGGCCTTCGTCATCATTTCCGCCGTGCCGCTGGCCAAATCCTGATCGGGCTTTGGCGATTTTATAATTATCATTAAAAATCAAAGACTTATATAGTTTTGACGCGTTCCTTGATTGCGTGGCCTCCGACAACCGTCTAAAAGTCCGCGGACGCAAATCAGCCTGGGCGAATTCGGCTTTACGCCGGAATTGGCCCTCATTATCAGAATCAGGACAATCTCCTTGGGACGCGAACCGACGGACCGTTCGCGGGAGGGGGGCGCGCTGTGACCGCCGGCCGGAATTGAGAGAGCAATGAGCGTGACTTCAGGAACGAAGACTGAGAGCGGCGTCGGCGAAACGATCCGGGTCGTGATCCACGCTCTCCTGATAGCGCTGGTGATCCGCACCTTCCTGTTCCAGCCGTTCAACATCCCATCCGGCTCGATGAAGGCGACGCTGCTGGTCGGCGACTATCTGTTCGTCTCGAAATATTCCTACGGCTATAGCCACTACTCGATCCCGTTCTCGCCGCCGCTGTTCTCGGGGCGGATCTGGGGCTCGGACCCGAACCGCGGCGACATCGTCGTATTCCGCCTGCCCAAGGACGACTCCACCGACTACATCAAGCGCGTGATCGGGCTTCCCGGCGACCGCATCCAGATGCGGGACGGGCTGCTCTACATCAACGACACGCCGGTCGAGCGGCAGCGCATGAGCGAATTTGTCGGCGAGGATCCCTGCGGCTCCGAAGGCGGCGGTGTCTCCCGGGTCAAGCGCTGGAAGGAGACGCTGCCGAACGGCGTGTCCTACGAGACGCTGGACTGCGCCGACAACGGCTACGTGGACAACACCAACGTCTACACCGTGCCGGCCCGCCACTTCTTCATGATGGGCGACAACCGCGACAACTCCACCGACAGCCGCTTCCTCGGTCAGGTCGGCTACGTGCCGCAGGAGAACCTGATCGGGCGTGCCCAGATGATCTTCTTCTCGATCGCCGAAGGCGAGCATGCCTGGATGTTCTGGCGCTGGCCGTGGGCGGTGCGCTGGACTCGCTTCTTCAAAATCGTCCGATGAAAGACGAAGCCAAGGACATCGCGACCCAACCGACCGAGGCGCAAGCGGGCCCCGACGGCGAAGCTGCGACCAAGACCCTTGAGATCAAGACGCCCGCGAAGAAGAAGCGGGTGCGGAGCATCAAGGCCAAGGGCACGGATGCGAACGCGGCGCTCGAAGCCCGCATCGGCTACAGCTTCGCCGATCCGAACCTCTTGATGCAGGGGATTACGCACGTCTCCGCGCTGAAGTCCGGGCGCAAGCGCGGCGACAGCTATCAGCGGCTGGAATTCCTCGGCGACCACGTGCTCGGGCTCGTCGTCTCCGACATGCTCTATCACGCCTTCCCGAACGCCGACGAAGGCGAGCTGTCCAAGCGACTTGCCGAACTGGTGCGCAAGGAGAGCTGCGCCGATGTCGCCAAGTCGCTCGGTCTGCTCGACGACATCAAGCTCGGCTCGGTCGGCCCCAGCGCCGACGCGCGCCTGCGCAAGAGCGTGCTCGGCGACATCTGCGAGGCCGTGATCGGCGCCGTCTTCCTCGACGGCGGCTACGCGGCGGCGTCCGAGTTCGTCAAGCGCAACTGGACCGAGCGCATGCACAAGCCGCGGCGTCCCTTGCGCGATCCCAAGACCGTTCTTCAGGAATGGGCGCAGGGCAAGGGATTGCCGACGCCGGTCTACCGCGAGGTCGAGCGCACCGGCCCGCATCACGATCCGCAATTCCGCGTCGCGGTCGACCTGCCGGGGCTGGCGCCGGCGGAAGGCATCGGTGGCAGCAAGCGCGCGGCAGAGAAGGTAGCAGCTTCAGTGATGATCGAACGCGAAGGCGTTGGCGGCGGCAATGACGGTTGAAGCAAGCGGCGAGGCGCCCACTGCTACGCGCTGCGGCTTCGTCGCGCTGATCGGCGCGCCGAACGTCGGCAAATCCACTCTGGTCAATGCGCTGGTCGGGGCCAAGGTCACGATTGTCTCGCGCAAGGTGCAGACCACGCGCGCGCTGATCCGCGGCATCGTGATCGAGGACAACGCGCAGATCATCCTGGTCGATACGCCCGGCATCTTCCTGCCCAAGCGCCGGCTCGACCGCGCCATGGTCTCGACCGCCTGGAGCGGCGCGCATGACGCCGACCTCGTCTGCGTGCTGCTGGATGCCAAGGCCGGCATCGACGAGGAAGCCGAGGCGATCCTCGCCAAGGCCGCCAGCGTCAAGCACGAGAAGATTCTGGTCATCAACAAGGTCGACCTGGTCCAGCGCGAGAAGCTGCTGGCGCTGGCGCAGGCCGCCAACGAGCGCATGGCCTTCGCAAAGACCTTCATGATCGCGGCGATCTCCGGCGACGGCGTCGACGACCTCAGGCATACACTGGCCGAGATCGTTCCCCCGGGGCCGTTCCTCTATCCCGAGGACCAGATGTCGGACGCGCCGATGCGGCAGCTTGCGGCCGAGATCACGCGCGAGAAGATCTTTCGCAAGCTGCACCAGGAATTGCCCTACCAGTCCACGGTCGAGACCGACAAGTGGGAGGAGCGCAAGGACAAGTCGGTGCGCATCGAGCAGACGATCTTCGTCGAGCGCGAAAGCCAGCGCAAGATCGTGCTTGGCGCGGGCGGCGCCACCATCAAGTCGATCGGCGCGGACTCGCGCAAGGAGATCGGCGAGATCCTGGGCGTGCCGGTGCATCTCTTCCTGTTCGTGAAGGTGCGCGAGAACTGGGGTGACGATCCCGATCGCTATCGCGAGATGGGCCTGGAATTCCCCAGAGAATAACCAAGAAAAGATCGGTCACCGATGAGCGTACCCAGCAACGTACGGCGCTTCGAAGCGCTGCTCTATGCATCGTTGATGCTGGATGCCCTGTCGGTCGCGGTGCAGGACCGCACGCCGAATGCCGAGATGACTGACCAGATGATCATGACGGCGACGCTGCTCGCCGGCGGCATGATCCTGCTGCTGGTCTATTTCGTCTGGCTCGCGGCGCGTTGGCGCAAGAACTGGCCGCGCTGGGTGCTGGCGGCGGCGCTCGTGCTGTCGGTGATCTCGCTCGGCCAGATCATGGGCGAAAAGGGCATGGAGCTCGACAGCGCCATCGAGATCGTCTCCTGCGTGCTGACGGCGATGGGATTGTATTTCTCGTTCCGCGGCGACGCGCAGGGCTGGTTCAACGCGTAAGGCTGCGTAGGGTGGATTAGCGGGGCGCAATCCCGCCTAGGGGTGCACACGTGTTTGGCGGATTACGCCTTCGGCCAATCCGCCCTACGATTGAAGACCGGAATCCGCTAGACTTCACCCATGGAATGGACCGACGAAGGCATCGTGCTGGGGGTGCGGCGGCATGGCGAGAGCAGCGCCATCGTCGAGCTGCTGACCCGCGCGCACGGCCGGCATCTCGGCCTCGTCCGCGGCGGCGCCGGCTCGCGGATGCGGCCGCTGCTGCAGCCCGGCAACAGCCTCAGCGTGGTGTGGCGGGCGCGGCTCGACGAGCATCTCGGCACCTATGCCATCGAAGGCCTCAAGCTGCGCGCGGCGACGCTGCTGGGATCATCCCACGGCGTCTACGGCGTTACTCATCTCGCCTCGATTGCGCGGTTGCTGCCGGAGCGCGATCCGCACGAGAACATCTTTGCACAGCTCGAACATTCGCTCGACGATTTCGACGACATCGGCAGCGCCGCCGTGCACGTGATCCATTTCGAGCTGGCGATGCTCGGCGAGCTCGGCTTCGGGCTGGCGCTGGACAACTGCGCGGTGACCGGGGAGACCACAGACCTGATCTATGTCTCGCCGAAGTCCGGCGGGGCGGTGTCGCGCGGGGCGGGCGAGCCGTGGCGGGACCGGCTGTTGCGGTTGCCGCCCTTCTTGCGGCATGGCGAAGCCGCGAGCGACGTCACCGACCAGGATCTCCAAGACGGCTTTCGGCTCACCGGCCTGTTCCTGCTGCGCCACGTGCTGGAGCCGCGCGGGCAGGGCCATTCCGACGCGCGGGCGGGCTTCATCAACGCGCTGACGCGACAGCAGGCGAAGGCCGCAGTTCCCGCGCCATGAGCATGGCGCGGCTCTGCATTGCCCTAATAAGGCCGGTCTTTCTGGAACGAAATCGGGTTTCCTGGACTTGCCGTCGGGGTTCCAACCGGGGATAGCCTCATGCTGATCAAGGGACTTGTGATATCGGCAGCGCTGATCGCGCTGGCGCCGGACGCACTCGCAGGTGAGCAACCGGGCGTCTTTCGCCGTGCCTCCTGCACCGTCGTCAGGTTCTATGTGGCCAAATATTCGGCTGCGGCAGCAGAGGCATGGGCCCGGTCCAAGGGGGCGAGCGAGGCCGAGATCGAGACGGCCCGGCGTTGCCTGACCAATGCGCCGGTGACGGCACAGGCCGAGACCCAATCGACCGTGACCGCCGGTTGGGCCGGGCAGTAGCCGCCCACAGGGAACCAATCCATCCTTGCCCGATTCGCTTCCACGGTTTAACCGGGCGGCATGGGAAAACGATTGATTCCGCCGGAGGAACCGGCCGAAATTCACGAGGTGCCGCTGCGTGAGGCGCTGGAAGAGCGCTATCTCGCGTACGCGCTCTCCACCATCATGCACCGCGCGCTGCCGGATGCGCGCGACGGCCTGAAGCCGGTGCACCGGCGCATCCTCTACGGCATGCGCCTGCTCCGGCTCGACCCCGGCACCAGCTTCAAGAAATCCGCAAAAATCGTCGGCGACGTGATGGGCTCGTTCCATCCGCATGGCGACCAGGCGATCTACGACGCCATGGTGCGTCTCGCGCAGGACTTCTCCTCGCGCTACCCGCTGGTCGACGGCCAAGGCAATTTCGGCAATATCGACGGCGATAATCCCGCCGCCTACCGCTACACCGAAGCGCGCATGACCGACGTCGCGCGGCTTCTGCTCGAGGGCATCGATGAGGACGGCGTCGAATTCCGTCCCAACTACGACGGCCAGTCGAAAGAGCCGGTCGTGCTGCCCGGCGGCTTCCCGAACCTGCTCGCCAATGGCGCGCAAGGTATCGCGGTCGGCATGGCGACCTCGATCCCGCCGCACAACGCCGCTGAGCTCTGCGACGCCGCGCTGCATCTGATCGAGAAGCCCGACGCGAAATCCAAGGCGCTGCTGAAATGGGTCAAGGGGCCGGATTTCCCGACCGGCGGCATCTGCGTCGATTCCAAGCAGGCGATCGCTGAAGCCTACACCACCGGCCGCGGCTCGTTCCGCGTCCGCTCCCGATGGGAGCAGGAAGAGGGCACACGTGGCACCTGGGTCGTCGTCGTCACCGAGATACCCTTTCTGGTGCAGAAGTCGCGCCTGATTGAGAAGATCGCCGAGCTGCTGGACCAGAAGAAGCTGCCGCTGGTCGGCGATATCAGGGACGAGTCGGCCGAAGACGTCCGTATCGTGATCGAGCCGAAGTCGAAGAATGTCGATCCCGCACTGATGATGGAATCGCTGTTCCGGCTGACGGAGCTCGAAAACAAGATTCCGCTGAACCTGAACGTGCTGATCAAGGGCCGCGTCCCCAAGGTGGTGGGACTTGCGGAGTGTCTGCGCGAATGGCTCGACCATCTGCGCGATGTGCTGATTCGGCGCAGCAACTACCGCAAGACGCAGATCGAGAACCGGCTCGAGGTCCTCGGTGGCTATCTGATCGCGTTCCTGAACATCGACGAGGTGATCAGGATCATCCGCACCGAAGACGAACCGAAGCCGGTTCTGATGAAGACGTTCAAGCTTACCGAAGTACAGGCCGAGGCCATCCTCGACATGCGGCTGCGTCGCTTGCGCAAGCTCGAAGAGATGGAAATCCGCACCGAGGACAAGAACCTCCGCAACGAGCTCAAGGGCATCAACGCGATCCTCGCGTCCGAGCCGGAGCAGTGGAAGAAAGTCGCCGAGCAGGTCGGCAAGGTTCGCGACATGTTCGGACCGAAGACCCCGCTCGGCAAGCGCCGCACCACCTTTGCGGACGCGCCCGAGCACGATCTCGCCGCCATGGAGGAGGCCTTGGTCGAGCGCGAGCCGGTGACCGTCGTCGTCTCCGACAAGGGCTGGATCCGCACCATGAAAGGCCATGTCGAGGATCTCTCGGGCCTCACCTTCAAGCAGGACGACAAGCTCGGTCTCGCCTTCTTCGCGGAGACGACCTCGAAGCTGCTGCTGTTTGCCACCAACGGCAAGTTCTACTCCCTCGATGTCGCCAAGCTTCCGGGCGGACGCGGCCACGGCGAGCCGATCCGCCTGTTCATCGACCTCGAGCAGGAGGCGGCTCCGGTCGCGCTGTTCGTCAACAAGGGCGGGCGCAAATTCCTGGTCGCGAGCCACGAGGGCCAGGGCTTTGTCGTCAACGAGGACGATTGCGTCGGCACCACCAAGAAGGGCAAGCAGGTCCTCAACGTCGACATGCCGAACGAGGCGCGCACCGTCACCGAGGTGCTCGGCGACACCGTCGCGGTCATCGGCGAGAACCGCAAGATGCTGGTGTTCCCGCTCGACCAGGTGCCGGAGATGGCCCGCGGCCGCGGCGTCCGCCTGCAGAAGTACAAGGATGGCGGCCTGTCCGACATTGCCGTGTTCGACGCCAAGGCGGGCCTGACCTGGAAAGACTCCGCGGGACGCGAATTCTCCGCGACGATGAAAGAACTCGCCGAGTGGAAAGGCACCCGCGCCGACGCCGGCCGTCTGCCGCCGAAGGGATTCCCGAAGTCGAACAAGTTCGGCAAGGTGATCGGGTAGGACGACTGCTCTCCCAACCACAGGTGTCATGCCCCGGCTTGACCGGGGCATCCAGTACGCCGCAGCTTTTCCGTATCGTTACACGGCCTCTGGAATACTGGATCGCCCGGTCAAGCCGGGCGATGACAGCGAAGATGTGATGCGCAAACGCGCGGCAGACAGCCGTGAGCGCATACGTGCTTCCTTCATGCGGCACGAACATTGCCTTTTCCTGGCGACTGCAAACGTTTCAGTCAAAACGGCAAAGGCACCAATGTCCAAACTGAAGGCTTTCATTCCGGCGCTGCTCGGGCTCGCGCTGGTTGCGCCGCCGGCGCATGCGGCTGGCAATCTCGTTGCGGTGCTCGAGGCGGAAATCGTCACGCTCGATCCGCATTTCTCCACGGCCTACATTTCGCGCACGTTCGGCTACATGGTGTTCGACACGCTGTTCGCGAAGGATTCGAAGGGCGAGATCAAGCCGCAGATGGTGCAGGACTGGAAAGTGTCGCCGGACGGGCTGACCTACGGTTTCACGCTGCGCGACGGCTTGAAGTGGCATGACGGCCAGCCGGTCACGGCGGCCGATTGCGTGGCCTCGCTGCGCCGCTGGGGCACCCGCAGTGCACTCGGCCGCCGCATCTTCGCGATCACGGCGTCGCTCGAGCCGGCGGACGTAAAAACCTTCGTGCTGACACTGAAGGAGCCGTCCGGTCTGGTCATCGACGCGCTCGGCAATCCCGTCAGCCCGGTCGCCTTCATGATGCCCGAGCGTATTGCCAGGACGCCCGGCGACCAGCGCATCGCCGAGATCGTCGGCTCCGGCCCGTTCGTCTACAGCAAGGCCGATCACCGCACCGGCGATCGCATGATCCTGAAGAAGTTCACCGACTATGTGCCGCGTCCCGAGCCTGCCGACTTCCTCGCCGGCGGCAAGCGCGTCAACGTCGACACGCTCGAGATCCGCGTCATTCCCGATGGTGCGACCGCCGCTTCCGCGCTGCAGGCCGGCGAAGTCGATTTCATGCAATACGCGCCGTTCGATCTGCTGCCGACCATGGAAAAGAACTCACGGGTCAAACTCGTCAATTTCACCGGCGGCAACATGTTCGCAGGCGCCTATCGCCTCAACGCCGCATCGAAACCGTTCGACGATCCGGAAATTCGCCGCGTGCTGTGGAAGCTGGTCGATCAACGCGAGGTGCTGGACGCACTCGGCCTCGACGCCAAATACGCCGCGCCTTGCGCGACTTACTTCACCTGCGGCACCACCTATGACAGCAAGGCCGGCACGGAAGCCGCCGCCAAGCCGTCGATCGAGGCGGCGAAGGCCGCGCTGAAGGCGACGAAATATGCCGGCGAGCCGGTGGTCGTGATGGAAGCCAACGATCTCGAAGCCCCGCGCGTCTCGGCGCAGGTGCTGGCCGAGCGGCTGAAGCAGGCCGGATTCAACGTCGACCTCCAGGTGATGGACTGGGCGAGCGTGCTGGCGCGCCGCGCCAAGAAGGAAGGCTGGAGCGTCTATGGCGTTCACGCCGGCGGTTTTGACCTCGGCTCGCCGCTGACCAACGTCATGGTCGCCTTCAATTGCGCCGATTTCACCGGCTGGCAGTGCGACGCGCGCATCACGCCGCTGATGGAGGCCTTTGCCAAGGCGCCCGCCGAGGCGGATCGCAAGAAGATCGCAGGCGAGATCCAGACCGTCATGTACGATCAGGCACCCGCTATACCGTGGGGCCAATTCGCCCAGCCTGCCGCCTATCGCGCCGGTTTGCGCGGTCTGATACCGTCCGCCATCCCGGTTTTCTGGAACGTTGAGAAGTAGCGCGATGTACGATGTCATTGTTGTCGGCGGCGGCTCAGCCGGCGCCGCTGTCGCGGCACGGCTCTCCGAAGATCCCGCACGGCGCGTCCTGCTGCTGGAGGCGGGTCTCGACTGGCGCGCCGACGAGGCGCCATGGGAGGTGATGACGCCGAATCCCATCCCGATCATCCACAAGCGCGAGTATCAGGAGAAATGGCAGTGGCCTGATCTTCTGACGCGCCGTGTGGCGGGGCAGGAGCCGCGCTTCTATTGGCGCGGCAAGGGGCTCGGCGGCTCGTCGATGATGAACGGTCAGATCGCGATCCGCGGCGTCGCCGATGCGTTCGATGAATGGGCCGCCAATGGCTGCACCGGCTGGTCCGCGAAAGACGTGATGCCGTTGTTCTCGGTGATCGAGGATGATCTGGAATTCGGCGACGCCGTGGGCCACGGACGTGGCGGACCGCTGCCGGTCTATCGCGCGCCTCCGGAAAAATGGGGCCCGATCGATCGCGGCTTGCGCGATGCGGCGCTGACGAGCGGCTATCTCTGGTGCGCCGACGTCAACGGCCCGGACGGCGAGGGCGTCGCCTGCTATCCCATCAACAGCCGCGACAGCCGCCGCATCACCACCAATGAGGGTTATCTCGAGCCCGCGCGCGGCCGCGCCAATCTGGAAATTCGCGGGCATGCGCCGGTCGATCGCGTGCTGATCAGCGACGGCCGGGCGACCGGCCTTCGTGTTCACATCGAGGGGCAGGGCACCAGTGAGATCAGCGCGCGCCAGATCGTGCTCTGCGCCGGCGCCATCCACAGTCCTGCGATCCTGCTGCGCTCGGGCATCGGGCCTGCGGATGAGTTGAAGGCGATGGGGATCGCGGTCGAGCGCGACCTGCCGGTCGGCAAGCACTTCTTCGATCATCCGCTGTTCCGAGCCACGATCCAGCTCCACGAAAATCTGCGGCCGACCGATCCGGACACCCGCCACACCAATTGCTGCGTGACCTATTCGTCGGGCCTCGCCGATGGCGGCAAGCGCGACATGATCCTGATCGCCTTCAACCACCGCGGCATCGGCGTATCAGGAGCGATCGGCGCCGGGCTGTTCAACGCGTATTCTCGTGGAACGCTGAAATTGGCCTCGATCGACCCCGCGATCGATCCTGTTGTCGAGGAGAACATGCTGGCCGATCCCCGCGACATGCTGCGCATGAAGGATGCGGTGAAACGGCTGGCCGTGATCACCGCCCAGCCGGCGTTATCAGGCATCGCCGACTGGATCAGGCTGACCGACACCGATCTGACGCTGCCGCAGGCTGCGGCCTTGCCGGATCACGAGCTCGACGCGCTGCTGCGCCGTGAAACCGGCGACATCCAGCATGCCGCCGGCAGCTGCCGCATGACCGGCGTTGGGGATGCCGACGGCGTGGTCAATCCTGACGGCACGGTGAAGGGTATTTCCGGCTTGCGCGTCGCCGACGCTTCGATCATGCCGTCGGATTGCCGGGCCAACACCCACTTCACGACGGTGGTGATCGGGGAAGCCATCGCGCGGATGATGCTGCGTTAGCTGTCACAACACAGGTGTCATGCCCCGCGAACGCGGGGCATCCAGTACTCCGAGGCGCTAGTGGGTTCGCACAATGCCCGCCGCGGAGTACTGGATCGTCCGCCTTCGCGGACGATGACACCGAGATGCGGCTAGACTAGCCCGCCGTTCCGATACACGTTTCAAACAGCGGGCAAGAGCTCGCGTTCTCGCGGCGCCTTTCGCCCGAGTTTTGTCTCTCGCGGCGCCCACGCAGAGACAAGGGCGCAGGGAAGGCCGGGCGCCGGCTGGCACCCGAGATCCGTGCGCTACGAAAAATGCACACGGGGTGGACCACAGGTTTCGCCGGATCGCCCGGCCTTCCCTGCGCAATGGTTTTAACGGTGTCCTTCGTGCTCTCCCCGGGGAGCGATGCACTATTGCCCCCGTCGCCATGCAGATGACTGATGCGCGCGCCCGGTCGGGCCGCCACATCACCGCAGGACTTGACGCACAGACCCCGGGCGTCAGGACCACACGACTTCTTCGTCCGCGCACGTCTTCGCTGGGACTTCGAGTGCTGGCGTGTGCTCACGCCCGAAGCCATGCGAAGACGCTGTCGGCGCCGTGTCGTAGGCGCGAAGGCGATCGCTCACAGCCGAAGCCGCCCTGCAATGCCTGTTACGCCCGACGCCGTCGCGTCCATCGCTGCCCAGCCCGCGGTTCGTGACGATCGCGATCCGCCCCTTGTCTCGGGCCAGGGTGGCTCGTGTGTACGACAAATCCGAATTTCGGTAAAGAGGAATATTTCTGCGGGCGGGGGTTGACATGCGAGGTGGAGAATTGCGCGGGTGTTTTGCCCGACGGGTCATTGTCGGCTTGTGACCCAGGCGGCCTGGACCCTGAGCGGACATTCAACAGAAGCCTCGAAATTCCATCACGGAACTCTGGCCAAGCGCGCGCAGCGAGAGCCCGGAACGATTTTTACCGAAGGTTGTTGAGGCTCAAGTTATCTGATGTCGCTTCTATCCGGGCATGAGGCCAGCAAGGGAGGGCACTTCGTCCAGCTTGAGGCCCCCGAGCTCTTTGTTGAGGAGTTGCGGTCGGCCTTCGTTCGGTCGAACTCTAAAAGGAAAGATGGCATGACGAAAAGCACGCTCGATTTGGCACGTGCCAGGTTAAAGGCATACGTCCATAAGGATCGGACAGCGATCGAAGCGCTTCTTGCGGACGATTATCACTTCTCAAGTCCAATCGACAATGAGTTGGATCGTGCGACTTATCTGCGCCGCTGCTGGCCCAACAGCGAAAAAACCAGTTCGTTCGATGAAGTCATCGCGACCGATGATGGAAACCGAGCAGTCATCGTCTATGAGGCAGCTGCTGCAGGAGGTCACAGGTTTCGTAATTGTGAGGTAACCACCGCTCGCGGAGACAAGATCGTTCGGGTGGAAGTCTACTTTGGATGGGATATGCCTCACAAAGCTCCGAAGGGCGGCTTTATCGAAAATGACGGCGAGGGTCACGCTTAGCAGGATGCCGGTCGAGCTAGCATCAACAACGCGGCTTTGGCATTTGTCCTTGTTGGGGCAGCGCCGACGATTTTCGTGCTGATGCGTCGCCATGGTTCACCAACCTCAGTACGAGTACGAGGATGACGTTGACACTCTCGCGGAGAGCGCCGGACAACTTGCAATTCAGGCACTCGCGGACTTTGGACTGATGGAAATTGTTGACAGCCGCTTTGGGCGCTGGACGGAAGCGGGTAAGAAGTTGTCCGAAGAAATCGGGTATGTGAAGCACAAGCCGACAGCCTATCCCGGTTCAATCAGATTGACCGGAAGGTCTGAGCCAGAAAAATGAAAGCCCGATGTCCGGTTGTGGCCCTAATGCGAAGTGTCGGATAGGGCCGAGCTTGTCCGAGGACAAGAGTAGACCGAAAGTGACCGTTCGAGCGTCAAGACGCCGCTTTGACCCTTTTCGGAAGTCATGTGGTCGATGCGCGCAACTCCCATTATTTTTCTGGCGCAAAATCCTGGTTGGTCAGTGGAGACGCGATTGGACGCTGAATGCGTATAAACGGCTTGCTGGCTCCCGCGTGGCAGCTATTGCAGCCGCCGGTAAGCTCATCGAAGGCGGCCGTAAATTTGGTACTGCTCTTTGCTCTAACGGCCTTTTCAAGCTCCTCTATGCGTGGATCGATGATGGTCTTGATCATCTCAGCGACAGGGATGCCATCATGGGTTGGAAAAAGCCTTGCGGCGTCCTCTAAGCCTTCCTTGATCTCGTCGATCTCATAAGCAGCGAGGTCCCAGTTATTTTGTTTTCCAGCAAACCATAGCTTGGCGTGGCGAAGCTGCGTAGCTGTCATGAATTCGCCAAGGCCCGGTTGGTAGGGCTCTTTTGCTGGCTGCGCGGCTGCGAACATTACCGAAGCAATAAGCGCAATGGTGGCAGTGACTATCCACTTCATTCGTGGTCTCCCGAGAGATGGCAATTGGCCAATTCCCCAGGCATAGCTCAGGCTATCCAATTCGGGAAGAAAGCACATTCATCTTTGGCTGCCTGACACCGCGAGCCCTCACTTTGATTGATGTGCGATGATGACCGCTTCTGGCGCTTCTGCGACATGAGGCAATGCCGCTGCTTTGCCGCTGTTGAGAGTTGAGCGGACCTGGGTCGGCCAATCGTCCAATGAGAACGAGCTTCAGATCACCCCCACCATCCGTAGCGCCAGGCCGGCGGCACACGAGCCCGCCAGCACCGTCAGCATTCCCAGCTTGAACCGGAAGATCGCAGTTGCGGCCGCGATCGACAGCACCAGCGCGGGGACATCGACGCTCGTCAGTACCGGCATGTCGAAGGCAAACGGGAAGCCGTGCACCGGGACGGTCTCGCGGAACAGCGTGTGCAGCGCGAACCAGATCGAGAGGTTGAGAATCACCCCGACGACGGCGGCCGTGATCGCGCTGAGCGCGCCGGCGAGGCCCTTGTTGCCGCGCAGCAGTTCGACGTAAGGGGCGCCGACAAAAATCCAGAGGAAGCAGGGCGTGAACGTGACCCAGGTTGCGAGCAGTCCGCCATACGTTGCCGCCAGCATCGGCGAAAGGCCGTCCGGATCGCGGTAGGCGGCCATGAAGCCCACGAACTGGAGCACCATGATCAGCGGGCCTGGCGTGGTCTCGGCCATGCCGAGACCGTCGAGCATCTCGTGCGGCTTGAGCCAGTGATAATGCTCGACCGCCTGCTGGGCGACATAGGCCAGCACGGCGTAAGCGCCGCCGAAGGTGACCAGCGACATTTTCGAGAAAAACAGGGCGATCTGGCTGAACACGTTGGCTTGGCCAAGAGCGAGCAACAGCGCGATCACCGGCACCAGCCAGAGCGCCAGCCACAGCGCACCGACGCGAATCGTGCGGGCTGTGTTGGGTCGGACGTGATCGGGCACGGCTTCGCCGAGCATGCTGTCGACCAAGGCGCTGCTGCCGCCGGGGCCGTGACCGGCCGGCGCGAATTCCGGACGGCCCTGCCTGGCGCCGATATATCCGATTACGCCGGCGGCGATGATGATGATCGGGAAGGGGACCGCGAAGAAGAAAATGGCGATGAAGGCGATCGCGGCGAGCGCGATCATGATGCGGCTCTTCAGCGCGCGCTTGCCGACGCGCACCACGGCCTCGACGACGATGGCGAGCACGGCGGCCTTGAGCCCGAAGAACAGCGCCTCGACGAAGCTGACATTGCCGAAGGCGGCATAGACGTAGCTGAGGCCCATGATGGCGATGATGCCGGGCAGGATGAACAGCCCGCCCGCCATCAGCCCGCCGGCGGTGCGATGCATCAGCCAGCCGATATAGGTTGCAAGCTGCTGCGCCTCCGGTCCCGGCAGCAGCATGCAGTAGTTCAGCGCATGCAGGAAGCGGCCTTCCGAGATCCAGTTCTTCTCCTCGACCAGGATGCGGTGCATCACCGCGATCTGGCCCGCGGGCCCGCCAAAACTCAGGCAGGCGACACGGAGCCAGACGCGAAAGGCTTCACTGAAGCTGATGCCGTGACCGGCATCAGCTTCTGCTTGGAGATTGCGAGTATCCATTACGCCTTCGCCTTGTTGGTCGGCCAGTTGTGGGTCTCAGCCGTGGCGTCGCGGCACCAGCGGTAGAACGCGTCGTAGAGCAGCATGCCGGCTTCGAGCTGTTCGAGATCGTCGTCATACATCCGCGACAGCCCGAGCGAGGCCGCGAGCAGGCCGGGGGCTTCCGGCGCGAGGTCGGGCCGTGCGGTGTCGGCGCCGCGCACCAGCGTTGCCAGCCGGAGCAGCGCCGGCGCGGCAATCCCGAACTCCTCGATCATGACGTCGAAGGTGCAGAACTCGCCGCGATGGCTCCAGAACACGTTCTCGATGTCGAAGGGGGCTGCGTTGAAGCGCTCGCCGACGGCGACCACTTCGGAGGGTGCGACGAACAGGAACACCGCATTGGGGTCGACGAAGCGGCGGATCAGCCAGGGGCAGGCGATGCGGTCGACCTTGGGCCGCGCCCGCGTCACCCACACGGTGCGCCCCTTGGCATCGCGCGGCGGCAGCTTGCGGGTGTCGACAAGCGGCAGCTTCGCCGCTTTCCAGCCCTCGAAACCGCCCTCCAGCGTCTCGGCCTGGACGCCGAGCTGGCGGAGCCAAGCCGCGGTGCCCTGCGCGAGCTTTTCGCCGCGCAGGCAGGAAACGATCGCGGAACGGCCAGCAAATTCGCTGCCCCAGTCCGGAACGTTGCTGTGGCTGAGCTTGATCGAGCCGGGGATCAGTCGCGGGTCGGCGGCAAAATCCTCGTCGGTGCGGACGTCGATCAGGGCAGGGGCGTTCGCCGTGCCGATCAGCCGTGCCAATTTGTCAGATGATATCGTCGTGTAGGAAGACATGATGCGCCCTCGTAAAAAACAACGGGACGCGATACTTGGGCATGTCGCCTCGTGGGGAGATCGCTCAAATCCCCATAGACTTCATTACACCGAAACGGCACCGACCTGTCAATCGGCTCGTTTCGCCGATTTTGTCCGGAGACCCCGCAGGTCTATATTGCGGGTCAACCGACCAGACCTTTCCGGAGAATTTCGATGCATTCCCATTCCGTCGAACAATGGACCCATGACCACGCCTTTCTGGGCGACAAGCACGACGAGAACGAGCGGCGCACCTGGCTCGTTGTCGTCCTGACGCTGGTCATGATGGTCGGCGAGATCGTCGCCGGCTCGCTGTTCGGCTCGATGGCGCTGCTCGCCGACGGCTGGCACATGGGCACGCATGCGGCGGCGCTGGGGATTGCCGCGTTCGCCTATCGCTTTGCGCGGCGGCACCTCGGGAACTCGCACTTCACCTTCGGCACCGGCAAATTCGGCGATCTCGCCGCCTTCGCCAGCGCGATCATCCTCGGCCTGATCGCGGTCGAGATCGCCTATGAGAGCGTGCTCCGGCTGTTCACGCCGGTGCCGATCGTCTATGGCGAGGCGATTGCGGTCGCTGTCCTTGGGCTTTGCGTCAACCTCGCCAGTGCGTGGCTCTTGCGCGACAGCCACGATCACCACCATCACGGCCATGCGCATGATGACCATGAGCATCATGATCATGATCATGACCATGATCACCACCACCACCATCACCACCACCACCATCACCACGACAACAATCTCCGCGCCGCCTACGTCCACGTCATCGCGGATGCGGCGACCTCGGTGCTGGCGATCGCCGCGCTCGCCGTTGCGATGTATTCCGGCTGGGTCTGGGCCGATCCGGCCGTCGGCCTGATCGGCAGTGCCGTGATCGCAAGCTGGGCGTTCGGCCTGATCAAGACATCAGGCGCGGTCCTGCTCGACGTGCGCGCCGACGAGAAGCTCGAGCGGGTGATCCGGGCGCGCATGGAGATCGGCGACGACCGCGTCACCGACCTGCATCTCTGGCAGGTCGGCCCCGGCCATTGTGCCGTGCTGCTGTCGGTGGTGTCGGACCAGCCGAAGCAGCCGGCCGTCTACAAGAGGCGGCTCGCCGGGTTAAAGGGGCTGAGCCACGTCACGGTCGAGGTCGAGACCTGCCCGCATTGACGATGGCTTTACGGGAATTCTGCGAACTGGCCGGGGTTGATCCTCGGTCACAGCCGACATGGCTGCAAGGGAGGAACGAATGATGCCAAGGATCAAAAGGATCAAAAGGATCAAAAGGATCAAAAGGATCAAGCTCGCTCTCGCCATCGCTGCACTCGTTCTGTCCGGTCATGCGGCGCTGGCGCAGTCCGAAAAGGCCGGCGTCGAAAAGCTCTACGTGCTCAATTGCGGGGAGGGCACCGCCGGCGACATCTCGCGCTGGACGCCCGGCCTGAACGAGGGCAAGACGATGGACTTCGTCGACAGCTGCTACCTCATCAGGCACACCAAGGGCTGGTTCCTGTGGGACACCGGCATCGCCGACGCAGTCGCCGCGATGCCGAATGGACTTACGCCCGCTGATCCCAAGGCCGTGACCTGGCGGCGGCCGAAGACGCTTGCCGCCCAGCTCGAACAGCTCGGCGTCAAGCCTGGCGACGTCAAGGTGATGGCCGTCTCGCACACCCATCCCGATCACACCGGCAATGTCGAGCTGTTCCCGCAGGCCACGCTCTATGTGCAGAAGGCCGAATATGACTGGCCAGGCGCCAACAACGAGCCGCGCTTCAAGCCGTCGCATCCAGTCGAGCTGCTTGCGGGCGACAAGGACGTGTTCGGCGACGGCAGCGTGACCATCCTGTCGACGCCCGGCCATACCCCGGGACACCAGTCGCTGCTGGTGAAGCTGCCGAAGACCGGCGCAGTGGTGCTGTCCGGCGATGCCGTCCATTTCAAAGACAATTGGGACAACCGCCGCGTGCCCAGCATGAACGCCAACAAGGACCAGAGCGCGGCCTCGATGCAGAAGATCGCCGACACGCTGGCTAAGGAGAAGGCGCAGCTCTGGATCAACCACGACAAGGCCCAGCGCGACAGCCAGAAGATGGCGCCGGAGTTTTACGACTGAGGCCCGCGCAGATGCTGCTGCCATGATGGTGGCAGCAGCGCCGTGCTAGGGCCCGCTAGACTCCGCGACGGGGGATCATCGTGGGCGAGTGGGCCGGGGTCGCGATCGCACTGGTGTCGAGCAGTCTCGGCGGCACGGCTGCGGCGATCACCCGCTATCTCGTCGGCGGCGCCGATCCGATCTTGCTCGCGGTCCTGCGCTGGGGAATCGGGTTTCTCTGCCTGCTGCCGTCTGCGTTGATGCTCGGCGTGCGCTGGCCGCAGCGCTCCGACTGGCCGGCCGTGGCGCTGCTCGGCATCTGCTTCTTCGGGCTGTTCTTCATCCTCTACAACATCGCGGTGTCCTACACGACCGCGGCGCGGGCCAGTCTCGCGCTGGCGACGCTGCCGCTCCACACCATGGTGGTCGGCGCGATCCTCGGCGTGGAGCGGCTGACGGCGCGCAAGATCGTGGGTGTCGGCATCGCGGTGCTCGGCGTGGCGGCGGCGCTGGCCGCGGGCCTGGCGCAAAGCCCGCCAGGGGCCTGGCGCGGCGAGCTGATCATGACCGGCGCCGTGTTCTGCATGGCGTTCTACAATGTATGGTCGCGCCCCCTGATGCAGCGCTCGAGCCCGCTCGGCTTTCTCACGGTCGGCATGGGCGCGGGCGCCGCCGTGCTGGTGCTGGCGGGTTTCGTGAAGGGCAGCTTTGCAGCGCTTGATCACTTCACGATGGGGCAGTGGATTGCCGGCATTTATCTAGGCATTGGCGGCGGCGCGCTCGCCTTCATCCTCTGGGTCATGGCACTGGCGCGGGCAACGCCGACCCGCGTCGCCAATACGATGACGGTCAACCCGATCGCCGCCACCTTGCTCGCCGCATTGCTGATCGGCGAGCCGGTCACGCCCAATCTTCTGATCGGGTTGATCGCGGTGTTCGCCGGCATCTGGATCGCGACCGGCGAAGCGAAGACGGCCTAGCTGCGCGGTGCGGTCACTGCGGGCGGGCTCGCTTCCGGCGTCTTCTTCGGCTTCAGCATGCCGGCGTAGAACGAAAGCAGCCAAACAAGGATGATGACGAGGAGATAGACACCCCAGGCCTGCGGCGGCGTGGTCGCCCAACGCAAGAGGCCTTTGAATGTGCGGGGCGGGCTTGTGTCTTCGGTCATGTTCCGCTTGTGCGCGAAAGCTCCGGCGTGGTCAATTCCGGCCGCGGTTCCGCGCGGATCAGGAACAGCGCGGCCAGCGCCGAGAGGCTGAGCGCGGACGAGACGATCAGCACCCTGGCTCCCATGACGTCGATGAGGAGGCCGAAGGCCAGCGGCGCCACGGCCTGCGCCATCCGTGCCGGGGCGCCGATGATTCCGAGGCGGTAGCCGAAATCCTTCGGGCCGAAGATCGAGAGCGGCAGCGTGCCGCGCGCGATGGTCAGGATTCCGTTGCCGGAACCGTGGAACAGCGCAAACGCGCTCGCCGCGGCGCCGCCGAAGATCGCCACGACCACCGCGCCGATCGGGTGGGTGAGGCAGGCGAGCCGCGTCGACCACAGCGGATGAAAGCGGCTGAGGAAGCCCGCTTCCAGAATCCGCGCGGCCACTTGCGCGGGGCCGATCAGCGCACCGGCCGCGATCGCCTCGACCGGCGTCGCGCCGGTTGTCTCCAGGATGCGCGGGAAATGCGCGGCCATCGCGCCGGTGACGGTCCAGACCGCGGCGAAGATGAAGGCGAGCAGGATCATGGTGCGGTCGAGCGGCAAATGCGGCTTTGCCGCTGTCGCTGCGGCCTGCCTGGCGCCCTTGATCGCCGGGAGCATAAAGAAATTCAGCGGCAGGCCGATCAGGATGTTGGCGGCCGCCCAGGCGAAGCAGGTGTCGCGCCAGCCGATATGGGCGAGGCCCCAGGCGGTGAGCGGCCAGCCGACGGTCGAGGCAAAGCCCGCCATCAGCGTGATGCCGGTGATGGGCCTGCGCGCCTCGGTGCCGTAGATGCGGCCGAGTCCGGCGAAGGCGGCGTCATAGAGCCCCATCGCCATGCCGATGCCGAGCACCAGCCAGGCAATCGCCATCACCGCCACCGATTGCGAGACGCCGAGCAGGATGAGGCCGGCGGCGATCGTCAGGTTCGAAACCGAGAGGACCTGCCGGCCGCCGACGAGATCGATCTGTCGCCCGATGCGCGGGCCGAGCAGTGCCGAGATCACCAGCGAGGCCGAGAACGCGCCAAAGATCCAGTTGGAGGAGACCCCGAGGTCGCGCGCCATGGGATCGGCGAGCAGCGCCGGCAGATAATAGCTCGAGGCCCAGGCCAGGGTCTGCGTGGTGCCGAGCGCCAGGATGATCGGAAGCTGGCGCTGGCTCATCCGCGCGTGCGTCCGATTCTGGCCGACAAAGTCATCATCGCCGGCATTTGCCGCCCGCGTAGTGGATGCGTCAACCGCGGCCACGGCATGTTCGACCTGCAAGGGACGGGAGCCTTGCGCACGGCCCGCGCGTGGCTTGCGCCTTTCGCTCGTCACGAATGCACGGCATAATGGCGTATGCAATTGACCTCGCGCCTCGACCTGATGAACTGGCTGGCCGGCCAGGGTCTTACAGGCCTACCCGAATCCGATCTGTTGCGCGGCTTCTGCGAGCGCTGCCGCGCCGAAGGGCTGGAACTCTCGCGCGGGCTCGTCGTCATCGATACGCTGCATCCGATCTACGAGGGCCGCGCTTTCCGCTGGAGCGATACGCCGACCAACGAGAGCGACGTCCTCGAATACGGCTCGACCGCGGAGGGCGACGCGGCCAAGAACTGGCGTCGCTCGGTGTTCTTTCATCTGCTCGAACATGGCGACGACGAGATGGTGATCGACCTCGCCGACGCGCCGTCGCTCGATTTCTCGCAGATCGGCGAACTTGCGGAGAAAGGCCACCGGCATTTCCTCGCTTTCGTGCATCGTTTCGGCGAGACCGGCGCGCTCGGGCAGATGGACTGCCTCTACTCCGGCTGGACCACGCGGCGTGAAAGCGGCTTCAGCGAACCGGAGCTCGTCGCGCTGCGCGATCTCGTGCCGGTGCTGGGGCTCGCGATCAAGTCGGCGCAACAGGTCGACATCGTGCGCACGCTCGGCCGGGTCTATCTCGGCCGCGATGCCTCCGAGCAGGTGCTGCGCGGGCGCATCTCGCGCGGCGTCACCGAGCGCATCAACGCCGTGCTGTGGTATTCGGATTTGCGCGGCTCGACCGGGATCAGCGAGAGCATCGGCCCCGACGAGATCATCCCGTTCCTCAACGACTATGCGCAGGCCGTGATCGATGCGATCCACGACGCTGGCGGCGATGTGCTGAAGCTGATCGGCGACGGCGTGCTCGCGATGTTCACCGGTGAAGACATGGCGCATGCGCGGCGCGCGGCGCTGCGCGCCGAGCACCTCTCCCGCAAGAACGTCGCGGCGCTGAACCTGCGGCGGGAGGCCGAGGGCCGTCCCACCACGTCCGCCTATATCGGCCTGCATGTCGGCGAGGTCCTCTACGGAAATATCGGCAGCGAGGACCGGCTTGATTTCACCGTGGTCGGCCCGACCGTGAACGAGGTCAGTCGCATCGCCTCGATGAGCCGTTCTGTCGATCGCGAACTGCTGGCGTCGGCGGAATTCTACAAGGGCCTCGACGCCGCCGGCCGCCGCTACCTCGTCTCCACCGGCCGCTACGCGCTCCGCGGCATCGGCCGCGCGCAGGATCTCTACACGCTCGATCCGGAGGTCGACGCGAGCGAGCCGGTGACGGGGAGTTACGAGCGGTATCTGGCGAACTAGGCCGGCAGTCTTTGCGTACTCCGTCATTGCGAGTTGGAGGCGAGGGCGACGCTAAAGCGCGATGAGATGAGGATGAATCATCATCGCGCTTTAGGTTGTTGTTTGAGCATGATCTTTTCGAAAAACCGCTTCGCACTTTTCCGGATCATGCTTTAGCACCGCGCCGCCGCCTCATCGCCCACCATTTCCGGCTGCCGATCCAGCGCCACGGCGGGCGAGAGCCAAATGACCAGCGCCTGCACGCCGAACACGGCGGCGGCGAGATAGAGGCACGCTTCCGCGCTCCAGATGCCGCCGACGATCGCACCCAGCGCCGAGCCGACCGGGCGGGCGCCGTAGCTCATGATGTTGATGGCGGAGACGCGGCCCAAGAGGCGCGGCGGGGTCACCGACTGGCGCAGCGTCGTGGTCGAGATCACCCACAGGATCGGCCCGACGCCGAGCAGGAAGAAGCTCAAGCCCGCAAGCCAGGGTGAGGGGACCAGCACCGTCAGTGCCATCACCACCGCGGCGACGAAGCCGGTGACGGGGCCGAGGCCGACAACCGTGCCGAACGCGATGCGCTTCATTACGCGCGTGGCGAACAGCGCGCCGATGACCATGCCGACGCCGTACATCGTCAGCACGGTGCCGACGCCGGCCGCGGTCAGGCCGAGGTGACGTACGGCGTAAGGCACGAACACCGCGATCTGCAGGAACCATCCGGTGTTGAAGATGAACTGGGTGATGAAGACCGGCCGCAGCAGCGGATGGTGAAACACGAAGGCCGCGCCCTCGCGGATGTCCTGGAACGGATGCCGCCGTGGAGCCGGTGTGCGGGCGGGCTCGTAGATGCCGGAGAGCAGCACGACGGCGATGGCCGAGAGCGCGGCCGCAAAGCCGAAGGCCGGGCTCGCGCCCCACCACCCTACCAGCGCGCCGCCGAGCGCAGGGCCGCTGGCGAAGGCGATGGTGCGTGCGAGCTCGATCCGCGCATTGGCTGCCGGCAACAGGTCCGAACTCACCAGCGAGGGCACCAGTGCCGGCGCGGCCACGCTGTAGACGACGGTGCCGCACACGGCGGCAAAGCCGAGCAGCGCCAGCAGCGCCAGATTGAGCGCGCCGAGCGCGAGCAGCAGCACGATCGCCGCAAGGGCCGCGGCCCGCAGCGCCTCGGCGCCCGCCATCAGCGAGCGGCGGGAGATGCGGTCGGCGAGCAGGCCGGCCGGAATGGCGAACAGGACGAAAGGCAGCGTGAGGGCGGTCTGGAGCAGGCCGGTCTGACCTTCGGCGACGCCGAGCGTCAGCACCGCGACGATAGGGGCCGCGGCCAGCGCGATCTGTTCGGCCGACTGTGCCGCCAGGTTGGACCAGGCGAGGCGGTTGAAGGTCTCGGGGAGGCGCGGGGGAGTTGACATGGCTCATTTCCTGCAAAGTCGAGTTGGCGCCAGTATCCGCCTCCGGGGACGGCCAAACCCACCCGCTTCCCGACAGGGGAACGGCCGCTTGGGGAACCCAGGCGGCTAGATGCAGTTGCAAATGAGTTGCAATAAGGTTCGACTTCGGTATTCTCGCCCTATGGATGCTCGCTCTCCCGATCTGACCCGAGACACCGCCGGCTGGCGCTCCGACGCGCCTGCTACCAAGAGCCTGGCCGAGGTGAATTCCACGGTTGCCGTCCCCATCGCGGGGGTGTGGTGGCGGCGCCTGCTCGCCTTCGTCGGCCCGGGCTATCTGGTCTCGGTCGGCTACATGGATCCCGGCAATTGGGCGACCGACCTCGCCGGCGGGTCCAAGTTCGGCTACACGCTGCTCTCCGTTATCCTGCTCTCGAATTTGATGGCGATCCTGCTGCAATCGCTGGCGGCACGGCTCGGCATCGTCACCGACCGCGACCTCGCGCAGGCCTGCCGCGCGACCTATTCGCCGGCGGTGAACTTCATGCTGTGGCTCGCCTGCGAGGCGGCGATCATCGCCTGCGATCTCGCCGAGGTCATCGGCACGGCGATCGCCCTCAAACTGCTGTTCGGCATTCCCCTGATCGGCGGCGCGCTGATTGCCGCGTTGGATGCCTTCTTGCTGCTCATCCTGATGAATCGTGGCTTCCGTTTCCTCGAAGCCTTCGTCATCGCACTGCTGGTTGTGATCGCAGTCTGCTTCACGGTCCAGCTTGCCGCGGCAGCACCGCCGGTTGCCGAGATGCTGAGGGGATTTGTGCCGAAGACCGAGATCTTCACCAACCCCGAGATGCTCTACATCGCGATCGGCATCATCGGCGCCACCGTAATGCCGCATAATCTCTATCTGCATTCCTCGATCGTGCAGACGCGCGCCTATGAGCGCAACGACACCGGCCGGCGCGAGGCGATCAAATGGGCGACGACGGATTCGACCGTCGCCCTGATGCTGGCGCTGTTCATCAATGCCGCGATCCTCGTCGTGGCTGCCGCAACCTTCCACAAGAGCGGCCACTCCGACGTCGCCGAGATCGGCCAGGCGTTCGAGCTGCTGTCGCCGCTGCTCGGTCTCGGCATCGCCTCGACGCTATTTGCGGTGGCGCTGCTCGCCTCGGGCCTGAATTCAACAGTGACGGCGACGCTCGCCGGCCAGATCGTGATGGAAGGCTTTCTCGATTTGCGCCTGCCGAGCTGGGCGCGCCGGTTGCTGACGCGCGGCATCGCCATCGTTCCCGTGATCGTCGTCACCGCGATCTATGGCGAGCGCGGCACGGCCGATCTCCTGGTGTTCAGCCAGGTCGTGCTGTCGATGCAGCTTCCCTTCGCCGTCATCCCGCTGGTCCGCTTCGTCTCCGACCTCCGCAAGATGGGCCAGTTCGTCATACCGGTGTGGGTGGCGGCGATCGCGTGGATCGTCGCGGGCATCATCGTGATTTTGAACGTGAAGCTGCTGGCGGATACGCTGTTCGGGTGACCACAGCACCGCTGTCTTCGTCCGGCTTGACCGGACGACCCAGTATTCCAGAGACAGCTGTGACTGAGCCGAGGCGCCGCGGCGTACTGGATGCCCCGTCAAGCCGGGGCATGACAGAGAGCTAATCCTGCGGCTCGGACGCCGCATCGCCTTGCGCGTCGACGCGCAGCCAACCTGACGGCGCGAGGCGCTGCTGCGGCAGGAAGCGGGCCTTGTAGTCCATCTTCTTCGAGCCTTCGATCCAATAGCCGAGATAGACGTAAGGCAGCCCTTGCCGGCGAGCGCGGGCGATGTGGTCGAGGATCATGAAGGTGCCCATCGAGCGGCTGACTTCGCCGGGCTCGAAGAACGAATAGACCATCGACAGGCCGTCGCTGAGCACGTCGGTCAGCGCGACCGCGATCAGCTCCTGGCCGCGGCCGGTGATGCCGCTGTCGGGACCGCGCTTGCGGTACTCGATGATGCGGGTCTCGACATGGCTGTCCTCGACCATCATGGCGTAATCGAGCACGGTCATGTCGGCCATGCCGCCATGGCGGTGACGGGAATCGAGATAGGCGCGGAACACCGAATATTGCTCGGAGGTCGGCACCGCGCTGCGCTGCTCGCCGATGATGTCGGCGTTGCGCGCAATAACTTTTCGGAAGTTGCGGGAGGGGCGGAACTCGTTGGCGATCACCCTGACCGAAACGCAGGCGCGACATTGGTCGCAGGCCGGCCGGTAGGCGATCGACTGGCTGCGACGGAAGCCGCCATGGGTCAGGAGGTCGTTGAGGTCACCGGCGCGCTCACCCACGAGGTGCGTAAACACCTTGCGCTCGTGCCGGCCCGGCAGATACGGGCACGGGGAGGGCGCCGTGAGGTAAAATTGGGGGGTGTCGCGCGAGTGCTGGGTCAAGGGACGTCGTGGGCCTCCAAAATGAGTATCAGCATCGCGCTACGAAAGCCCCCGGTCAATCGGTCTACTCGGCAGGTCGGATCGGTCAGCATAGCGGGTCCAGGTTGATAGGTTCTTGATCATTAGGTCCTTGATCAGCTCCTGGCGCCTTGAGGCACCGGCGCACGAACGGAATTGTTGATCACGACCGTTCCCAGCACGAAATCCTGCAGCAAGCGCCTGCGGCCGTTGAACAGCCCGACCAGCACCACGAAGGGCGACAGGAACGAGACGGTCACCCAGAACAGCACCGCGTGGGTGGCGCCGAGCACGAAATAGCCGGGTGCGCCGTACCAGGTGCGCAACTCCAGATCCATCAAGCGCATGCCGATGGTCGCGGACGACGGGCCGCCGATGCAGGCGCCGTAATAGACGATGGCCCAGATCACGGAGGCCGGCCAGGCCAGCCAGAACAGCGCCCAGCCGATGCCGAGCGTGACCACGCCGAACACTGCGATGAAGAGGTAGCCGAGGATTACCGGCACCGAGATCACGATCATGTCGATCAGGAAGGCGAACACCCGCCGCGTCGCAACGCCGCGGAACAGTTCCGGGTGCAGATAGGGATCGTAAGCGTGCGGCTGCGCCCCGCCGTCATTGCGCCAGGCATTGCCCGAATCCGAATACGACATGACCGTCCTCCCGAGGGAAACTCCCTGGCTGGACATGGGAACAGGCAGTCCGCGTGCCAAGGGCGCCGGGATTAACAAGCCGAAATATTCCGGCGATTCGGGGGCGGTGGGGCCTGGTCGTGAGGGGCGATGCTGGCGCCTCGCATCAGTCGTCCCGGCGATGGGGCTTACCCTTGCGCCCGCAGCTTCTCCGCCACCCTCGGCGCGAAGTAGCTCAGCACACCATCCGCGCCGGCGCGCTTGAAGGCGAGCAGGCTCTCCATCATGGCGCGGTCGCCGTCGAGCCAGCCGTTGTTGGCGGCTGCCGCAATCATCGCGTATTCGCCGGAGACCTGGTAGGCGAAGGTCGGCATCGCAAACGTGTCCTTCACGCGGCGGACCACGTCGAGATAGGGCATGCCGGGCTTCACCATCACCATGTCGGCGCCCTCGGCGATGTCGAGCTCGACCTCGCGCAATGCCTCGTCGGTATTGGCGCTGTCCATCTGGTAGGTGCGCTTGTCGCCGGTGAGCGTCTTGGCCGAGCCGATGGCGTCGCGGAACGGGCCGTAGAAGGCCGAGGCGTACTTTGCGGCATAGGCCATGATCTGCACGTCAAGCAGACCGGTGTGATCCAGGCCCTCGCGGATCGCGGCGACGCGGCCGTCCATCATGTCGGAGGGCGCGATGATGTCGCAGCCGGCTTCGGCCTGCACCAGGGCCTGACGCACCAGCACCGCGACCGTCTCGTCGTTCAGGATCTTGCCGTCGGAGATCAGGCCGTCATGGCCGTGGCTGGTGAAGGGATCGAGCGCGACGTCGCAGAGAATGCCGATCTCCGGAAACTCCTTCTTGATCGCGCGCACCGCCTGACAGACCAGATTGTTCGGGTTGGTGGCTTCCGAGCCTTCCTCGTCGCGCAGGGACGGGTCGGTGTAGGGAAACAGCGCGAGGCAGGGGATGGTGAGCTTCATTGCACGCTCGGCCTCGCGCACGGCCTGGTCGACGCTGAGGCGGTCGACGCCCGGCATCGAGGCGATCTGCTCGCGCCTGTTGTTGCCGTCGATCAGGAACAGCGGCCAGATCAAATCGTCGGTGGTGAGCACGTTCTCGCGCACCATGCGCCGGGCCCATTCGGCCTTGCGGTTGCGGCGCGGGCGGACGGTCAGATCGAGGGCAGGGGAGGCGCCAGCGCCATCCCGGCGCGAAATCTCGCGCAATTCGATCGGACGTCCGTATTTGATCGCCATCACTCTTCCTCCGGCTGGAATTATTCTTATACCAGCTCGCATGGTTCCCGTCACCGCGGCTTGACCTGCCGCAAGGCAAAGAAGTGACCTGGGCAGCCGAAGTGACCTGGGCAGCCGATTGATTTTGCGGGGCAAAGCAGCCAGAAGGGGCCATGTCCGAGATCTCCACGCGCGATGCGGCCCGCGAAACTGCCAGGGACGCCGTCCGAGACAATGCCAGAGACAACGCAATGTCGGTGGCGGCGATCTCGTCGGAGCGGACTGAGTCCGACGACAATGTCTGGACGCGCCGGCTCGTGCTGTTCCTGCGGATGATGGCGCTGCTCTCGATCCTGAAAGGTCTCTATCACTGGGCGCAGGTCACCGGCTTCGTCGGCGGCGAGGACGAGGCGTTCGAGAACCAGGCGATGGCCTGGCAGGCCGCCACCGTCTACTTCGCCGTGATCGAGCTCGTTGCCGCGGTTGGCCTCTGGCTCGCCACGCCCTGGGGCGCGGTGGTGTGGCTGACGACCGTGGTGTCGATGGCGGTGATCGAGCTGATGTTCCCGGGCATCTACGGCGGCAGCCTGATCGTGGTCGGGGTCGAAGCCTTCATGCTGGCCGCCTATCTCGCGCTCGCCTGGATGGCCGCACGCGAACGGCCGCCATAGGCGAAGCCGTCCCAAGCAAAAATACTCTCGTGCCCCGGACGCGATGCAGCGTGCCGCTCTTGCGGCGTGGTGCGTCGCAGAGCCGGGGCCCATTTCTCGGCGATCTCGCCTTGTGTCTGGGTCCCGACTCTGCGCTCCGCTTCGCTGTGCTGGTCCGGGACACGAGAATGTCGCGCTTGGTTGACCGCTGGTTGCCTAAAATTCGAGGTAACTTTTCGTTGACTCCATGCATTCCGCCACAGCTCTTACGCGGTCGTTTCGAAACGGGGCGGGGCTGTTCTGGAATGCGACAATCGGGGCGGACGGAGGGTGAACAAGACCTTGCGAGAGTCAACAGAGGGTTGCGAAAAGTGCTTGTGGCACAGGCTTAATCCGCAATTCACTGTCTTAAATTCATGATCTCTTTATTCTCTTATTTAAGCCGATCTTCAAACGAGCCCCTTAAGTTGCACCTATCAGACGGGACACAAGTTTCGTCGAATGAGTGTCGATAAAAACGACAACAGGGGAAGTGTCATGATGAAAGCCGTCGCAACTGCGGCAGATACCGCAGAGCGCGTCTCCGGCCAGCAGGGTTCGGTGCAGACGCTCTATCTGGAAGCTTTGACTCTGGTGGAGCGGCTGCATCGCCGGCTGCTCGACGTCATCAAGGACGAGTTCGATCGCCGCGGCCGTGCGGACATCAACTCGGTGCAGGCGCTCCTGCTCTACAACATCGGCGACAAGGAGCTGACCGCGGGCGAACTGCGCACGCGCGGTTATTACCTCGGCTCCAACGTCTCCTACAATCTGAAGAAGCTCGTCGAGCTCGGCTTCCTCGATCATCAGCGCTCGCGCGTCGATCGCCGCTCGGTGCGCATCCGCCTGACGCCGCAGGGCCAGGAAGTTCGTCGCATCGTCGATTCGCTCTACCAGAAGCACGTCAAGACGGTGGAGCAGGTCGGCGGCATCTCGGGCGAGGAGTTCTCGACCCTCAACAAGTCGCTGCACCGCCTCGAGCGGTTCTGGACCGACCAGATCCTGTATCGTCTCTGAGCTCTTTCGACGGGACTTGGCCAAGCCGGCCCACAACAAGACCGGCAAGCCTCCCGAAACGTGCCTGAACTTCCCCAAGCGCGCCGGCCCGGCTCTGCCCGGACCGGTGCGTTTTGTCATTTCGCGGTTGCGAAAAAAATCGCCAACCGTTGGGAACGAGTTCCCGGTTCGGCGCTTATCCCCTCCGGATCGGAGGCTGTCGATGCTGGTCGAGCGTGGCTTGGGGACGATGAAGGTGGAACTCGTGAGCGAGGCCTATGCCATCGCCGCGAACTATCTTCGCCGCTCCGGCGCGATCCCCGACACCCTCGTCACCGACGAGCGCCTGCTGGAGATCGTCATCAAGCTGCTCCAGCACGGCGAATTCAACAAGATCAGGCTGGCCAACAAAGCCATCGTCAGGTTCGAGGCGCAGTCCGAGGCCAAAGCGGTTGCCTGATCTAAACTCCCAAACTCGGCTGGAACCAGAGGGTGCCATGGAAGCTGCCATCGACCGCATCATGCAGACCTATGACCTGCTCGCCAACCGCACCTCTGCGGCGAGCGAGGAGGCGCGAGTCAAGGTGACGAACTATCTGAACACGTTGATGGAAGCCGGCGAGAAGGACACCCACAGGTTGACGGTGTGCGGCCTGACCTATCTGCGCCAGCTCGACGGCAGCGTGGACCCGGTGAAGGCGGGGTATACCGGGCTGTGACGGGACGCTGGCTTCGGCCGGCGGTGCCGGTGCGAAGTTTGAGGCTCAAAGCGGCCCCATTCCGGATGTTTGCGAACGGGGTGGTTCCATAGGACCGCCCCAGCGCCGAAACCCTCGACCCCACCATATCTTGCATAAATCTCAGGCCCGACCCGCAACTACTTGGCCGGGGGCGGGCGATGTGGTAGATCGCGCTCGCCGCTTCCGATCGCCACACCAGACCCGCCCGTAGCCCGCCAACAGGCTGCGGCGGTGGAGATATTCGCAAGATGACCTTCGCCAAAACCGCCTCCGCACCCGATTCGTTTTTCACCGCCTCGCTCGAGCAGGCCGACCCGGAAATCGCAGCCGCCATCAAGGGCGAGCTCGGCCGGCAGCGCCATGAGGTCGAGCTGATCGCCTCCGAGAACATCGTCAGCCGTGCCGTGCTGGAAGCGCAGGGTTCGGTGATGACCAACAAATACGCGGAAGGCTATCCGGGCGCGCGCTATTACGGCGGTTGTGAGTGGGTCGACGTCGCCGAGAACCTCGCGATCGATCGCGCCAAGAAGCTGTTCGGCGCCAACTTCGCCAACGTGCAGCCGAACTCCGGCAGCCAGATGAACCAGGCGGTGTTTCTGGCGCTGCTTCAGCCCGGCGACACTTTCATGGGCCTCGATCTTGCGGCCGGCGGCCATCTCACCCACGGCTCGCCCGTCAACATGAGCGGCAAGTGGTTCAAGGCGGCGCACTACACCGTGCGCCGCGAGGACCAGATCATCGACATGGACGCGGTCGCCAAGCAGGCCGAGGAGGTCAAGCCGAAGCTGATCGTGGCCGGCGGCTCGGCCTATTCGCGCGCCTGGGATTTCAAACGGTTCCGCGAGATCGCGGACAGCGTCGGCGCGTACCTCTTGGTGGACATGGCGCACTTCGCGGGCCTCGTGGCCGGCGGCGTGCATGCCTCGCCCGTGCCGCATGCCCACGTCACCACCACCACGACGCACAAATCGCTGCGCGGTCCGCGCGGCGGCCTGATGCTGTGGAATGACGAGGCGCTGACCAAGAAGCTCAACTCGGCGATCTTCCCCGGCTTGCAGGGCGGGCCCCTGATGCACGTGATCGCGGCGAAGGCGGTCGCCTTTGGCGAGGCGCTGCGGCCGGACTTCAAGGTCTATGCCAAGAACGTCGTCGAGAACGCCAAGGCGCTGGCTGAGGCGATGAAGAGCCACGGGTTCGACATTGTCTCCGGCGGCACCGATAACCATCTGATGCTCGTTGACCTCCGGCCGAAGGGCCTGAAGGGAAACACCTCGGAGAAGGCACTGGTCCGCGCCGCCATCACTTGCAACAAGAACGGCATTCCCTTCGACCCCGCGTCGCCGTTTGTCACCTCCGGTATTCGGCTGGGCACGCCGGCGGCAACCACCCGCGGTTTCGGCGTCGCTGAATTCCAGCAGGTCGGTGGCATGATCGCCGAAGTCCTGAACGCGATCGCGCAGTCCGACGACGGCAAGGCGCCGCTGGTCGAAGCCGCGATCAAGGAACGGGTCAAGGCGCTCACTGATCGGTTTCCGATCTACCAGTAAGGTTGGGCTAAACGGATGCGCTGCCCGAACTGCAACAGTCTCGATACGCAGGTAAAGGACTCGCGTCCGACCGAGGACTCTTCCGTGATCCGCAGGCGGCGCGTGTGCGTCGCCTGCAATTTTCGCTTCACCACTTTCGAGCGCGTGCAATTGCGCGAGCTCACGGTGATCAAGCGCAACGGCCGTCGTGTGCCGTTCGACCGCGACAAGCTGATGCGCTCGGTGTCGATCTCCTTGCGCAAGCGGCAGGTCGAGCCGGAGCGGGTGGAAAAGATGGTCTCCACCATCGTGCGCGAGCTCGAGACCGGGGGTGAGGCCGAAATCTCCTCCGAGGTGATCGGCGAGACCGTGATGGAGCACCTGCGCACGCTCGACGACGTCGCCTATGTGCGCTTTGCCTCGGTCTACCGCAATTTCCGCGAGGCCAAGGATTTCGCCGACGTGCTCGGCGAGCTCTCCGGTGAGGAGCAAGCGCGGCTCGCCGCGATCCGCAAATGATCTTCCGCATCCTGGAGGATCAATTCGCGCAGAAGGCCCGCGAGTCCAAGGATACCGATCGGCGCTTCATGCAGTTGGCGCTTGCGCTCGGCCGGCGCGGGCAGGGGCGCACCTGGCCCAATCCGGCCGTGGGTGCCGTCATCGTCAAGGATGGCGTCATCGTCGGCCGCGGCTGGACCCAACCTGGCGGTCGTCCCCATGGCGAGCCTGAAGCGCTGCGGCGTGCAGGCGAGGCCGCGCGCGGCGCCACGCTCTACGTCACGCTGGAGCCGTGTTCGCATTTCGGCAAGTCGCCACCTTGCGCCGACGCGGTGATCGCGGCTGGCATCACGCGGGTGGTGGCAGCGATCGAGGATCCCAATCCGGAAGTCGCCGGTCAGGGCCATGCGCGCCTGCGCGCCGCCGGAATCACGGTGGATGTGGGTCGGTGCGCGGCGGAGGCCGCCTTCGACCACGCCGGGCATTTCCGCCGCATCCGCGATCGCCGCCCGCATGTGATCCTGAAGCTCGCGGTCTCGCCCGACGGCAAGATCGGTGCGGCCGGCGGCAAGCCGGTCGCGATCACCGGCGAGGCCGTGCGCAACCGCGTGCATCTGCTGCGTGCGCAGAGCGATGCGATCCTGGTCGGCATCGGCACGGTGATGGCGGACGATCCGCAGCTCAACTGCCGCCTGCCGGGCATGGAAGCACGTTCTCCCGTGCGCGTCGTGCTCGACCAGAGCCTGCGCATTTCCGGCGCGACCAAGCTCGTGGGCTCCGCGCGTGAGATTCCGCTGTGGGTGGTGGGTTCTGAGCTCGCAGAAGCCGCGGCCGCCACGCGGCTCGGCGCTGCAGGCGCGCAGGTGACCCGCGTGCCGCCCGGCAACGCCTCGGGGCTCGATCTTCCGGCCGTGCTGCATGCATTGGCCGGGAAGGGCATCACGCGGCTAATGGTCGAGGGAGGCAGCCGCGTTGCGGCGTCCTTCATCGCCGCTGACCTCGTTGACGAGGTCTGGCTGTTCCGCGGCGCGGAAGAGGTCGGCAGTAGCGGCGTCGATGCGCTCGATGCATTGCCCCTGTCGAAAATCACGCAGTCGCAGGCCTACAAGGTTCGTGCTAGCGAGACATTCGACAACGATACTCTCACCATCTACGAGCGCACCTGACATGTTCACCGGCATTGTCACCGATATCGGCGAGATCGTCGGCTTCAAGCCGACGGCGCAGGGCCAGTTGCACCGGCTGCGCATCGCCTGCCGCTACGATCAGACCACCATAGCCGACGGCGCCTCGATCGCCTGCAACGGCGTCTGCCTGACGGTGGTTGCTTCCGGCGTCGAAGGCGGCAAAGACTCTGCTCAAAGGACTTGGTTCGAGGTCGATGCCGCGGCCGAGACGCTGGCGCTGACGACCGCAAAGCACTGGCGGGTCGGCACGAGGCTTAACCTCGAGCGTGCGCTCAAGATCGGCGACGAGCTTGGCGGGCATATCGTCGCCGGCCATGCCGATGGCATCGCGACCCTCGTCAGCCGCGAGGACTTGCCCGACATGGCGCGGTTCGAGCTCGCGACGACGCGGGAGCTGGCGCGGTTCATCGCGACCAAGGGCTCGATCACGCTCGACGGCGTGTCGGTGACGGTTAATACGGTGAAGGACGTGACCTTTTCGGTGCTGATCATCCCGCACACCCTGACGGTCACGACGATCGGCGGCTGGAAGGCGGGCACCGAGGTCAATATCGAGGTCGACCTGATGGCTCGCTACGCGGCGCGGCTGACGGAAATGAAGTGACTGCGTCTTTAAACTTGGCTTACCCGCTGGTGGCGACTACATAGCGCCAACCCCTGTGAAACGGATTTGACGATGGCAGACGCGCGGCGCGCACCCCTGAAGGACCAGACCGACATCTCCGGCGCACGCGCGCTGATTGTCGAGGCGCGGTTCTATGACGATCTCCAGGACGCGCTGCTGGATGGCGCGGTGGCCGAGCTGAAGGCGGCGGGCCTGACCCATGATATCATCACGGTTCCCGGCGCGCTGGAGATCCCGGCGGCGGTGGCGATCGCCATCGATGCCGCGGTTGCCAATGGCAGGCCCTATGACGCCGCGATCGCGCTCGGCTGCGTGATCCGTGGCGACACCATCCATTTCGAGATCGTCTCGCAGGAATCCTCGCGTGCGCTGATGGACCTCGCGGTGGCGCGAAAGCTGCCGCTCGGCAATGGCATCCTCACCGTCAACACCGAGGCGCAGGCCTGGGCGCGAGCGCGCGCCAGCGAGCTCAACAAGGGCGGCGATGCCGCGCGCGCCGCACTTGCGATGTTGCGCATCAAGCGCCGCCTAGCGCGGGCTTGATCATGGCCGACAACAGCAAAAAGCCTCCGGTCGGCACGGAGAAGAAGGCGAACCGGCGCGGCGCGGCGCGGCTCGCAGCCGTGCAGGCGCTCTACCAGATGGACATCGCGGGCGCCGGCATCAACGATATTTTTGCGGAGTTCGAGAGCCACTGGCTCGGCAACGAGGTCGAGGGCGACACCTATCTCCCGGCGGAAGCGGCGTTCTTCCGCGACGTCGTCTCCGGTGTCGTGCGCGACCAGAAGAAGCTCGATCCGCTGATCGACGAGGCGTTGTCGAAGGGTTGGCCGTTGAAGCGCATCGAAGCGATCCTGCGCGCGGTGCTGCGGGCCGGGGCCTACGAATTGGAGCACCGCAAGGACGTGCCGGGCCGCGTCGTGGTCTCCGAATATGTCGACGTCGCCAACGCCTTCGTCGATCGCGAAGAGACCGGCATGGTCAACGCGGTGCTCGACCAGATCGGCCGCCAGTTTCGCGGTGACGAGTTCGGGCGGGGGTAATCACACATTCCGCTGTCATCACCCGCGAAGGCGGGTGATCCAGTACGCCGCGGCAGCGGTTATTGATATCGGGCGTCTCGGCGTACTGGATCGCCCGGTCAAGCCGGGCGATGACAGTGGAGTTTGGGGCTAGCGCCGATGACCAACGCACCAGAAACCTCCGGCGAAGACACCCTCATCGCGCGCTATTTCAAGCCGCTTGCGACTGATCCCGGCGCGCTGGGGCTGGTGGACGATGCCGCCATCCTGCAGTCACTCGGCGAGGACATCGTCGTCACCACCGACGCGGTGGTCGAGGGCGTGCATTATCTTGCCACCGATCCGCCCGACACCATCGCGCGCAAGGCGCTGCGGGTGAATCTGTCCGATCTCGCGGCCAAGGGTGCGACCCCTGCCGGCTTCGTGCTGACGCTGGCGCTGCGCAGCAAGGAGGATTCCTGGCTCAGGCCGTTCGCGGATGCTCTGGGCGAAGACGCGAAAACCTTTGCCTGCCCGCTGCTCGGCGGCGATACGGTCTCCACACCGGGGCCGCAGATGATCTCGATCACGGCCTTCGGCCGCGTGCCGCGGGGGCGGATGGTCGGCCGCACCGGCGCGAAGCCGGGCGACCGCATCCTGGTGACGGGGACGATTGGTGACGCCGCGCTTGGCCTCGACGTGCTCAAGGGCGGCACGGTGGCGAGTGTGCTGGCCTCCGATCCGCACGCGCGCGAGATGCTGATCTCGCGATATCGCGTGCCGCAGCCGCGCAATGCTCTCGCGCAGGCCGTGCGGGACCATGCGACGGCTGCGATGGATGTCTCCGACGGCCTTGCCGGAGATCTGACAAAGCTCTGTGCGGCATCAGGCGTCTCGGCCACGATCGACGTGGCGAGCGTGCCGCTCTCGGCTGCTGCGGCCGGCCTGATCGCGGGCAACGTCGTTTGCGTCGAGACGCTGCTTGCCGGGGGCGACGATTACGAGGTGCTGTGCACCGTTCCGCCGGCGCAATGCGACACGCTGATTGCCTTGGGGCGGGCTGCAGGTCTTGCCGTCACCGCCATCGGCACGATCGTCGCGGGCCATGAGAGGCCGCGCTTCCTGGACGGGCAGGGCCAGGAACTGGCCTTGAAGCTGCTGTCCTACAGCCACTTCTAGGAATTGCTCCAAACCGGCGTCCGGGCTCTCAGCCTAAATACCTGCCGAGATCGGCTTTTCGGCCTTATCCGGCGTTGCACCCTCAATTTGATTTTGGCAAGCTCGTGACCGACTAGGGCCGCCCCTTCGGGCAGGGGGCGGTCTTGTTCACAATCAAGGCGCCGCACCGCACGACGGAAGAACAAAAGGCGCCGGGGGTACGTTCATCAAGGATCTGAGGCATAAAATCACATGACAGCATTATGGTTGATTGTGCTCTGCGGAGTGCTTTCCGTCGTCTACGCGATCTGGGCGACGTCTTCGGTTTTGAGTGCGGATGCGGGGTCGCCGCGCATGCAGGAGATCGCGGAGGCAGTGCGCGAAGGCGCACAGGCCTACCTGCGGCGTCAGTACACCACGATCGGTATGGTCGGCATCGTCATCTTCGTGCTGCTTGCCTATCTCCTCGGTCTCTACGTCGCGGTCGGTTTTGCCATCGGCGCCATCCTGTCGGGGGCGGCCGGGTTCATCGGCATGAACGTCTCGGTTCGCGCCAATGTGCGCACCGCCCAGGCCGCGACGACATCACTCGCCGGCGGCCTTGAGCTCGCCTTCAAGGCGGGTGCGATCACCGGTATGCTGGTGGCGGGTCTCGCGCTGCTCGGCGTGACCCTTTATTTCGGCTTCCTGGTCCATTCGCTGAAGCTCGCGCCTGACAGCCGTGTCGTCGTCGACGCCATGGTGGCGCTCGGCTTCGGCGCCTCGCTGATCTCGATCTTCGCCCGTCTCGGCGGCGGCATCTTCACCAAGGGAGCGGACGTCGGCGGCGACCTCGTCGGCAAGGTCGAGGCCGGCATCCCCGAGGACGATCCGCGCAATCCGGCCACCATCGCCGACAACGTCGGCGACAATGTCGGCGACTGCGCCGGCATGGCCGCCGACCTGTTCGAGACCTATGCGGTGACCGCGGTCGCCACCATGGTCTTGGCGGCGATCTTCTTCGCCAAGACGCCGATCCTCTCCAACATGATGACGCTGCCGCTCGCGATCGGCGGCATCTGCATCATCACCTCGATCATCGGCACGTTCTTCGTGAAGCTCGGGCCGAGCCAGTCCATCATGGGCGCGCTCTACAAGGGCCTGATAGCAACCGGCATCCTGTCGCTGGTCGGCATCGCCGGGGTGATCTACTCCCTGATCGGCTTCGGCAAGCTCGACGGCGTCGACTACACCGGCATGGCGCTGTTCGAGTGCGGCGTGGTCGGCCTCGTCGTCACCGCGCTGATCATCTGGATCACCGAATACTACACCGGCACCGACTATCGTCCGGTGAAGTCGATCGCCCAGGCCTCGGTGACCGGCCACGGCACCAACGTGATCCAGGGCCTTGCCATCTCGATGGAAGCGACCGCGCTGCCCGCGATCGTCATCATCGCCGGCATCCTCGTCACCCACAGCCTCGCCGGCCTGTTCGGCATCGCGATCGCGACAGCCACCATGCTGGCGCTCGCCGGCATGGTCGTCGCGCTCGACGCGTTCGGCCCGGTGACCGACAACGCCGGCGGCATTGCCGAGATGGCGGGCCTGCCGAAGGAGGTGCGCAAGTCGACCGACGCGCTTGATGCGGTCGGCAACACCACCAAGGCGGTGACCAAGGGCTACGCGATCGGCTCCGCCGGTCTCGGTGCGCTGGTGCTGTTCGCGGCCTACAACGAGGACCTCAAGTTCTTCGTTGCGGATTCCGCGCACCACGCCTACTTCGCCGGCGTCAAACCGGACTTCTCGCTCAACAACCCCTACGTCGTGGTGGGCCTGCTGTTCGGTGGCCTGTTGCCGTATCTGTTCGGCGCGATGGGCATGACCGCAGTGGGGCGCGCGGCGAGCGCGATCGTCGAGGAGGTGCGCCGACAGTTCCGCGAGAAGCCGGGCATCATGCAGGGCACCGACAAGCCGGATTACGGCAAGGCGGTCGACCTGCTGACCAAGGCTGCGATCAAGGAGATGATCATCCCCTCGCTGCTGCCGGTGCTGTCGCCCATCGTCGTCTACTTCCTGATCTACGCCATCGCGGGCGGCGGCGCGGCCGGCAAGTCGGCGGCGTTCTCGGCCGTCGGTGCGATGCTGCTCGGCGTGATCGTGACGGGTCTGTTCGTCGCGATCTCCATGACCTCGGGCGGCGGCGCCTGGGACAACGCCAAGAAGTACATTGAGGACGGTCATTTCGGCGGCAAGGGTAGTGATGCTCACAAGGCGGCCGTGACCGGCGACACCGTCGGGGATCCCTACAAGGACACGGCCGGCCCCGCGGTGAACCCGATGATCAAGATCACGAACATCGTGGCCCTGCTGCTGCTCGCGATCCTCGCGCACTGAACCAGAGGCAGCGTTGCTGCGACAAACCCGCGGTGCAAGCCGCGGGTTTTTTGTCGGCTGCCAGTCGGATGCGGCGATTTCCGGAGAGGTTGGTCACCATGAAGTTCGAGATGACCAGGTGCAATCAGTGCGGCAGCGATATGCCGATGGGCGCGACCCTCTGTCCAAGCTGCGGTAAAGCGCAAACCGGAGCCAGGAGATCAGGGTCGCTTCAGCCACGCACCCTCTTGGCGGTCGCATTGGCTGCGGCGGTGCTCCTCGTTTTCAACTGGATCAAAGCCCCGGCGCCGCAGACCGAACCCATCACTGCACGTCCATCTGCAGTCCTTCCTTCTGGATGATGCCGGCGAACTTCTTCGTCTCGGCGTCCACGAAGGCGGCAAACTGGTCGGGGGTGCCGTAGTCGGCGCGGGCGCCCATGGCGGCGATGTTCTTCTTGATGTCGTCGCGCTCCAGCATCGCCTTCACCTGGAGATTGAGCGCCTCGAGCACCGGCGCCGGTACGCCCTTCGGCAGGAAAACCGAGAACCACGACGAGACGTCGAAAGCCGCGAGCTCCGGCGCGCTCTCGCGCATGGTCGGCAGGCTCTGTGCGAGGTCGCTACGCTCGGTCGTGGTGACGCAGAGGCCGGTGAGGGTGCCGTTCTGCACCTGCGGCAGGCTCGGATAGAGGTTGTCGAACAGGATCTGGATGTCGCCGGCGAGGGCTGCCTGGAGCGCGGGCCCGGCGCCGCGGAACGGGATATGCGTCATCTTCAGGCCGGTGAGCTGGAGAAACCAGGCGCCGGTGAGGTGAGGGCTCTGGCCGACGCCGGAGGAGGCGTAGCTGAGCTTGTCCGGATTGGCCTTGAGATAGGCGATCAGCTCGGCGATCGACTTGATGCCGGTCTTCGGATGCGCCGAGACGATGTTCGGGATCCGGATCATGTTGGAGACCGGCTGGAGCTGGTCCGGCTTGTAGGTGAGGTTCTTGAAGATGCTGTAGGCGATCGCGTTCGGACCGGGATTGCCGATCAGGATGGTGTGGCCGTCCGGCTTGGCGCGGACCACCTCGGCCGTGCCGATCGTCCCGCCGCCGCCGGAGCGGTTTTCCACCACGGCCGACTGGCCCCAGGCCGTTTGCAGATGCGCGGCCAGGAGCCGGCCCATCACGTCGGTCGAACCGCCGGCGGCAGCCGGCACGACCAGGCGGACGTTTTCGGTGGGTTTCCAGTCTGCCAGGCTCGATCGCGGCAGGATCGCTGCGGCCGAGAGGCCGGCAGCACCGGTGAGCACGCGACGGCGGGACAGCAATCTATTGGACATGAATCCACTCCCTGCTTCTTGTTTTGCAGGGAGCGTATGGAACCGGATGCGCAACGGCAAGTCGCACGAAGCGGCACGACGCCGCAGGCTGAAGGCTCAGTTAAAGCTGAGGAGCTTGAAGATCGGCGTGAGGTAGCTCATCTCCTGGCCCGACGTCGCCGTGGTGCGGCTGATGAAGTCGAAGATCTTGCCGTCCTGGAGGCCGTAATTCGCAAGCCGGCGCACGCGCCGGTTCTTGTCGAAATAGACGGCGATGACGCGCTGGTCGACCACCTTCTGGTTCATGAAGGCGACCACGCGCTCCGAACGCTGCGAGATGTAATAGAACACTTCGCCGTCGAGGGTTGCGACCGTGGAGGGCGTGCCCATCACGATCAGCACCTGGTCCTGGCTCGCGCCGATCGGAATCTGCTCCAGCGCGCCGGGCGGCAGGATGTAACCCTTTTGGAACTGCTCGCCGGTGCAGCCGGCAAGCGCAACGCCAACCAGCGCCGCGGCCGCGAACAGGCGCAAGCCGCGCCAACGTGCTTGAAAGCCGCGCCGCTTGTCTGCGCGCAGGTTGGTCTGCTTCGTTATCGTCATAGCGGAACTGATTCCGTCCCCTTGCGTCGCGCGAGGCGCTGAAGTACCGGGCAGGGGCTCTGAATGCAACACGCGCGCGCCCGCTTGCGGAAACCACAATGCTTTGGCCGTTCAATCACTTCAGGAAACCCCGCCTAGCCTCGCCGGGCACCATTGAAGCCATCTATGGCATGATCGTGACGCAGGCGCGAGAACCCATATTTTACCGCGACTTGGGCGTGCCGGATACGGTTAATGGGCGTTTCGACCTGTTGCTGCTGCATCTCTGGCTGCTGCTGCGCCGCCTGCGCACGGTCCAGGGCGCTCCCCAACAAGGCGCCACCGAGCTGTCGCAGGCGCTGTTCGACCGCTTCTGCGAGGACATGGACGACAATCTGCGCGAGATGGGGATAGGCGACCAGACCGTGCCGAAGCGGATGCGGGCCTTCGGCGAGGCCTTTTATGGCCGGGTCCAGGCCTACGATCAGGCGATGGACGGCGGCGGCGAGGCGCTGGCATCGGCGATCTGCAAGAATATCTTGAATGGGGCCGGCATCGACCAGGCGCAGCGGCTGGCGGCCTATGCCAGGGCTACCGAGGCCGATCTCGGCCGGACCGGCGAGGCCGCACTGCTGGGTGCGTCCTTCAAGTTTCCTCCAGCGTTCCCTGAGGATGTTACGCCATGAGCCGACCGATTACAGGATCCGCGCCCGATCCCTGGCGGGCGCCCGTCATCGTTGCACAGATCCCCGACACTGGCCTGCATCGCAAGCTCGAGCCATCGGTCGCCGAGCGGCAGGCCATAGCCGAGATGGCAGGCTTGCGGGAGGTCCTCTCTGTCCAGGCCGCCTTCGATGTCGTGCCGAAAAGCGGCAACCGGATCCAGGTCACGGGGCACGTCCGCGCCCGGATCGGCCAGACCTGCGTGGTCACGCTCGACCCCATGGAGAGCGAGATCGAGGAGGAGGTGGACCTGATATTTGCCCCCGAGGCCGAGGTACGCCGCCTGGCCGACCTGATCGAGGAGGGGCAGGACGATAAGGAGCATGTCGCCGACCCGCCGGAGGCGATCGTCAATGGCATCATCGATCTCGGCCGGCTCGCCACCGACGCCCTGTTCCTTGCGGTCGATCCCTATCCGCGGAAGCCGGGGGCCGTGTTTGAGGCCGAGGCCATCGCCTCCGATCCGGAGGACCATCCCTTTGCAGTCCTGAAGGCACTCCAGGACAAGAAGAAGGACCAATAGGTGCCGTCTTCCCCATAGGACCGCTTTGCTACGGGGCGCGAGGTGTTTGCGGCGGTGGTTTGAAAGGTCCAATTATCTGTTTGATTTCTATCTGCTTCTTGTGAATTCGCCCGTCCGCGGCCGGTTATTCCCGAATGCAAAAGGCTGGGGGCAAGAGGTTGTTTCAGGACAACAAAACGCTATTGTCGCGCCCCGGTCCGGGTGCGGCGTGGCGCTTGACCGGCCGCCATGTCTATGGCGGACCCATTTGCGGCCCCGCTCGTTCAAGACCGCACCAGACCAGGTTTCCAGGACTTTTATGCCAAGCAAGGTACGCATCGCGCTTGACGCCATGGGAGGCGACGCCGGCGCCGCCGTGGTCATTCCAGGCGCCGCCATCTCGCTTCATCGGCATCGCGAGATCGAGTTCCTGCTGGTCGGGGACCGCGCCAAGATCGAGCCCGAGCTCGACCGCCACCCCGCGCTGAAGGCCGCCTCGAAGATCATCCATACCGACGTCGCGGTCAGTGGGGAGGACAAGCCGAGCCAGGCGCTGCGGCGCGGCCGCAAGACCTCCTCCATGTGGCTTGCCATCGATGCGGTGAAAAAGGGCGAGGCGGATGTTGCGGTCTCTGCCGGGAATACCGGCGCGCTGATGGCGATGTCGCGCTTCCACCTGCGCACGCTGCCCGGCATCGACCGTCCGGCGATCGCCGGCATGTGGCCGACCAAGCGCGGCGATTCCGTCGTCCTCGACCTCGGCGCCAGCATCGGCGGCGATGCGCACCATCTGGTGTCGCTCGCCATCATGGGCGCGGCGATGGCGAGCGTGCTGTTCAACAAGAAGCGTCCCACGGTCGGCCTGCTCAATATCGGGGTCGAGGAGATCAAGGGGCACGAGGAGATTCGCGAGGCCGGCGAAATCCTGCGTGCCAGGAACCTGCCGGAGCTCGACTATCTCGGCTTCGTCGAGGGCGGCGGCATCGGCCAGGGGGTGGCGGACGTCATCGTCACCGAAGGCTACAGCGGCAACATCGCGCTGAAAGCCGCCGAGGGAACCGCGCGGCAGATGGCGGAGTTGCTCCGCAACGAGATGATGCGCGGCTGGATGTCCAAGCTCGGCTATCTCCTTGCGCGCGGCGCCTTCCAGGCGCTGCGCAACAAGATGGACCCGAACAAGTCCAACGGCGGCGTGCTCCTCGGATTGAACGGGATCGTGGTCAAGAGCCATGGCGGAATCAGCGCCGAAGGCTTTGCCTATGCGATCGATGTTGGCTATGAGATGGTCAAATTCGATCTCCTCAACAAGATCAATCAGATGCTCAACCGCGAAGGTGGTGCACTAAGTTCCGTGCAGGCCGCGCAGGAGGCTGTTTCGTGACTCAAATTCGTTCGGTCGTGCTGGGCTGCGGCTCTTATTTGCCGGAGCAGGTGGTGACCAACGCCCAATTGGCGGCGCGCATCGACACGTCCGACGAGTGGATTGTGCAGCGCACCGGCATTCGCGAGCGGCGTATCGCGGCCGAGGGCGAGTTCACCTCGCATCTGGCGCTCAAGGCGGCGCAGGCTGCGCTCGTTGACGCCGGCGTGGACGCGCAGTCGATCGACCTGATCGTGCTCGCGACCTCGACGCCCGACAACACCTTCCCTGCGAGCGCGGTCGCCGTGCAGCACGGGCTCGGCATCAATCATGGCGCGGCCTTCGACCTTCAGGCGGTGTGCTCGGGCTTCGTGTTCGCGCTCGCCACCGCCGACAATTTCCTGCGCACCGGCGCCTTCAAGCGCGCGCTGGTGATTGGCGCGGAAACCTTCTCGCGCATCCTCGACTGGAACGACCGCGGTACCTGCGTGCTGTTCGGCGACGGCGCCGGCGCGGTGGTGCTGGAGGCGCAGGAGCAGCCAGGAAAAGCCGCAACCGACCGCGGGATCGTGACCACGCATCTGCGCTCCGACGGCCGCCACAAGGCGAAGCTGTTCGTCGACGGCGGCCCGTCCTCGACCCAGACCGTCGGCCATCTGCGCATGGAGGGCCGCGAGGTCTTCAAGCACGCGGTCGGCATGATCACTGACGTGATCGTCGACGCCTTCGAGGCGACCGGGCTCAACGCCGACAGCATCGACTGGTTCGTGCCGCACCAGGCCAACAAGCGAATCATCGACGCCTCCGCGCACAAGCTCCATATCGCGCCGGAGAAGGTGGTGCTGACGGTGGACCGTCACGGCAACACCTCGGCGGCCTCGATTCCGCTGGCGCTGTCGGTGGCACGCAAGGACGGCCGCATCAAGCGCGGCGACCTGGTTCTGCTGGAAGCCATGGGCGGCGGCTTCACCTGGGGCTCCGCGCTGGTGCGCTGGTAAGCCACAGTCGATAAAATTTTGCCCGAATCAGCCCGGATTATCGATGCGTCTGCATTGATGAGCGCTGTTGACCGGCGTATCGTAACCTCATAATTTCAGACAACAATTGTTCGCCGTGATGTGGGGCAGGGCGATGACCGATCAAAGTAAAACCGTAACGCGTGTCGATCTGTGCGAAGCCGTCTACCAGAAGGTGGGCCTGTCGCGCACGGAATCGTCCGCCTTCGTGGAACTCGTGCTGAAGGAGATCACCGATTGCCTTGAGAAGGGCGAGACGGTGAAGCTGTCCTCGTTCGGCTCCTTCATGGTCCGCAAGAAGGGCCAGCGCATCGGCCGCAACCCCAAGACCGGCACCGAAGTACCGATCTCGCCGCGCCGGGTCATGGTGTTCAAGCCGTCGGCGATCCTGAAGCAGCGGATCAACGCCCAGCACCGCACTAATGGCGACGCCAGCAAGGCTCAACCCGAGGCATAACGCCTCGCGCGAAGGATTTGGCATTTGGACAAGGCGCCGGATGCGTTCCGAACCATCAGCGAAGTAGCGCAGGAACTCGACATTCCGCAGCACGTGCTGCGGTTCTGGGAGACCCGATTCTCCCAGATCAAGCCGATGAAGCGCAGCGGCGGCCGCCGTTATTACCGTCCCGACGACGTCGACCTGCTCAAGGGCATCCGCCGTCTCCTCTATGGGGAGGGCTACACCATCCGCGGGGTGCAGCGGATCCTCAAGGAGCACGGCGTCAAATCGGTGCAGGGCCTGGCCGACGGTGCGGCCGCGGTCTCGTTCGGCGCCATCGAGGACGCCGTCGGCGCGAGCCTGATGGAGCCCGAGGAGGAGACCGGCGTCCGCGGCGCCCGCGACAGCGACGATGACGACTATCAGGGCGAGGAGGAAGGCATCGACTTCCGCTTCTCGGAGACCGACGACGAGGAAATCCTCACCACCTTCCGCAAGGGCGGCACCCCCGCCGCGCCCGCCGGCCCCAGCGCCATCGATCGGGAGCGCCTCGGACGGGTGCTCGCCGACCTCGTCGCCTGCCGCGAAATGCTGGATCAGGCGCTGAAGGACGGCTAGCGGCCGCGTTCGGCGGCTTGGCGGCCAGTTCCGGAGACAGGGCGATCACCAAAATGGTGCGCACCTCGCCTTGCGCAAACCGGCGATCCTAGCTAATGGAACGACGTTCGGAGCGTGGCGCAGCCCGGTTAGCGCACTAGTCTGGGAGACTAGGGGTCGGAGGTTCAAATCCTCTCGCTCCGACCATTTTTCTCAATAGGATCAATGACGACTTGAGGCGGCTGGTTTGCACCCAACCGCCGGTTTGCATTTGGTTTGCAAATTTGTTCGCCTGCCGTTCCTTGGGCCTGGTCTGTTCGTTCGCAAATTCGGGTGCTGGCCTGTTTCCGAGCGCGGTGGCCTAGTTTGGTTTTGGCAGTGGCCTGATTTGAAGCAGATGTGGAGAGCCAGGTCGTTTGACTGAAGCTGCGCCCGGGCGGACTGTCCACATGCCGGCCATTTATGCCGTGTTAACAGCATGGGAGCCAGTGATGAATTTGCGAAAGATTTTTTACCCACTGCTCGCTTCGGTCATTTTCTTTGGATGGGCATCAAACACCATCAGTGCCGAAGACGCGCCGAAAGGCAACAAGGGCTTCACGGTCAGCAAAACTACAGTGGTCGATTTGGGCCCCGAGATTGAAGGCATGACCGGCCGGCAACTTCGGATGCGCGTCCTCACCATCGAACCGGGCGGCTATATCGGATTGCACAGCCACAAGGACCGGCCCGCCGTCGTTTATTTCATGCAAGGAACAGACGAGGTTGGGCTCGCCGACGGCACCACGAAAACAATGCATTCGGGCGACACCTCGGCCACGCCCAGCAGCACGACCCATTACCACCGCAACGTCGGCACGGATAACGTCGTTCTGATCGCGTTGGACGTTTTCAAAACCGCCAAATAAAGGAGGCGCGGCGGAATGCCGGAGGCCGCCTCAGTTGGCGGCCTCTTTGTTTCGGTCCCTGTAGTCCTCAAGCTTTGCGTAGGCGTTCGCTGCAAGGACGCCGCGACGGGCCAAATACGAATCTATGATGCGCTGGGCCTTGTCCACGGTCCAGGTTAGGGCCTCTGCAATCTCCGGCGCCGTCGCGCTCGCCTCAGCCAGCAACGTGGCAACCGTGCCGCGGTTGTCGTGGAAGTTGAGATTGCCAGCTCCAACCGTGTCAGCGTCCTCGCGCCAGTGATCGTTGAAGTAGCGCTTGGTGTAGGCCTTGCCGGTCGGGGTCAGCATAACCAGGGCGCCGGTGCGGGGCAGGGCGTCCAAGTGGGCTTTCAACTCCCGCGTGGCGGGGATCCAAAGCATCTTGCCGGTCTTGCTCGAACGGATTTGCACGCGCTGACCGTCGTATCGCGTCCAGGCGAACTTGCGGACGTCGCTGGCGCGCATGGCAGTGTTTCGCACCAGGATCATGGCCGTCGCCATAGCCGGCCGGGCGGCCTTGATGAATTGCTGCTGTAGCTCTTCCGACCACGTCTTGTCGGCCCGGTCGCTCTTGTAGAGCCGGTGGAAGGTAGGAATGGGGTGGTGCTTGATCCGGCGCTGCTCTTTGGCGAACGAGAGAACGCGGCACAGCGCCGACATGAGGTTGTCCGCGGATCGGCGCGAGGTCTTACCTAGCTCCTGGTGCCAGGCGAGGGCATCCGCCGCGAATGCGTCGGCGTCGTCGGCGTTGTTGAACGTATCCTCTGGGACCGTTCCCCATTGCTGCTCAATGCGCTTGAGCTTCCACGGATACTGCTTGCGGGACTCTTCGCTCAGCGCAGCAAACGTGCTGGACGTGTCGAATAGGCGAATGAGATCGGTGAGCGTCTTTGCGCTCTTACGGCGCGATCGCTTCTCTGCATCCGCATAGGTCTCGGCAAGCCGGTCGGGGTCCAGGCGAATGCCCGTGGCGCGGTGGTAGAAGTAGATTTTGACCGTGCCGTCCGCCTGACGCTTGGGAACGCGGTTGATGCCCTTAAGCTTAAGCGGCTTGGGTCTTACGCGCATTCTCAGCCTTCCAACGCTGGTATGGGGTCAATTCCGAGGCAGATTCTGTCACAAGGCCCGATGCCCGGTCTAGGGCAGAGTCGAGCGCCTTGAGATCCCAACGGTTAGTCCCGGGCATTGCCTTGGGGATAAGTCCCTTCTGAACCCAGCGATCAAACGCGGACAGGGTGTTGCAGCCGCAGTATTCGGCCGCCTCCTGTTTCGTTAGTCCGCGCTTGGTGGGTTGCACGTCCGATCATCCTGGCCGTTACTGATGTTCGGCCTATAGCGACGAGATCGAGATTTGCGCGTGAAAAGCGCAGCCTACAGGGACAAGGTTATGAACCGCGAAGAACTAAAGGACGAACTGCTAAGCCACCTCGCGATGATGGAGAGCGTGCTTACCTTGGCGCTAACGGCGGACGATTTGAACCACGCGCTCCCCAGCCTTGAAGTATTGCAGCGCCAGATGGAGATCATGCGCTCGGTGATTGTCCGCAAGACCGGCGACTGAAACGACAAAAGGGCGCGGTGTGATCCGCGCCCTTTATCAGTCAAGTGAACCGGACCCAATCTGCAAACACGAATCCACCGCTGCCATCGTCCTGATCCAGGATCAGCACTGCGCCAAGCTCGGGATGATCTCCCATAGATACAAGCAGCTTTTTTGTGCCGATCGGCTGGAGGTTCTTTGCCTCCTCTCTGATCTTGGCGATCGTGTCGATCGAAACAGTGGAAGGGACAGCTGCAAACTCGGTTACGCCGGGGTAGTTGTCCGTCTCGCTCATACGATAATCTCTCTCCATGTCAGTGGTTGGAATTATCTCCCCTGACGAAAAACCAGCCGGCGAGTGTTGCGCCGGCTGGTTGCACTGACAGAGGAGACACGAACCGCAGTTAAGCGGTCGCTAATCCGGCTATAGCGATGGCGATCAGGATCGCGCGCGGCAAATTTGCATATCGGCCTCGCGCGATCGGCGTCCCTCTAATGCACGCTCGCGCTGCCCAGGCCGGCAAGCATCAGCTCCACCTTCCCGACCAATTCGGCCGATGGCTCTTCGCCATGCATGGCGATCGACGGCTGGTCGGAATCGCAATCGGCGCTCGATGCCGGATAAATGTCGGCCGCGCACAACGCCACCTGAATTTGGTTCTCCGCCCAGGTGCGCCGATCGTTGGCGCTTGAGAACGGGCATTGCTCCTGATCCAGCTCGGTCAGTGCCTTCACGAGTGCGAGGTAACGGTCGTCGGCAATCAGCATTGGTATTCCCCTTAAGGCCCACCATTGGCGGTGTGGCGCCACTAGACTCATATTCGCGAAGTGGCGTCAACTGGAATATCTACTGGCGGTTGTAAGTCAGTGCTGACTTACGAAGCGCCCGCGATGCAATCAACCTGTTCGTTTCTAATCAAACGTCACCCCCATCCTAAATGAGGATCGCCAGACTACGCGACAAGCCAGCTTCAAATTGTCTTCTGGAATAATCAACGTGAAGGCCGAGGGGATTCTATCGGTCCAGTCAGAGAACTGGAGCGCTGCACCCGTCGTGGAGATGTCACGTATCGTGCAGCGAGTTGTGTCGCCCCCACGCTCGATCAGCGCTGGCTTGGACACGCGAAAGCGGGGTGCCTGCCGAGTCTTCACCATTCGCTTCACTCTGCTGCTCGGAAATTGGTCCCGAAATCATCAGTGCTCTGGTTGATCCAGAGAAGCGCCTCGCGGCAATCCAACCAAACAATTTGATCGTGGTCCCCTTCGCCGGGAGTGATGTGCAGTAGAAAAGACTGCTCACCGAATCGGAAAAGCGTATCGAGCGCTTGACGCTCGATCAAAGTCTCGGCGTCGATAAATGAATACTTCCGTCTAGCGATAAGCCTCATTCCGAGAGTCCCTGCCATGGTCTAACGGGGAGGTATGAATGTCGCCTAGCGATGCGCCTGCAGTTTCAATGACGGAGAACGGTTGCACTACTTGGGCTCAATCCCAAATGATGAACCATTCGGCGAGCACCCTCTACTGAATCCGCCAGCTCCCCCGCTCGCTTGATGAGTTCGTTGATAGAGGGATCATCGCGGAACTCGGACAGAATAATTTTAATGCAACGGTTAGTGAGATCCAGAATCCACAGCGCGCGCTTCATGTCATCTTGGCTACGGAGGTTCATTCCGTTCAGTTCAGACATGACGGTTGCGAGCCCTTGAAGCCGAAGAACCGCGGGATGCAGCCTGGAGTGCTCGCCTGCCGCGCGGGGAAAATTGATAACTTGGGACATGGAATCGGCTTTATGAAAAAATGCAGCGTAGTATTACGATCACAATCTGACGCTTGAATGGTTAGCGCTTTAATAAGAAGCCTGCCGTTATTCAGCAGCCCTCCCGATTTTTGGCTATCGTTATTCGGCGACTCCCCGATCTGCGTTGCGTCACAACATCGCAGGTGCTCTGGGGCACCCGCCTATCTGGCAACTATTCCCAGCGACCACTCAGCTTTGTCCGCGCGGCGATCGTCGTCTCGATCTCTTGGACCATTTCCCGCAGCCCTTCGGCGAGCCGTTCGAACAGCGCGCGCGTCTGCCTGTCCGGCGCTGTTCTGGCCGATCGAGCACAGAGGTCCGCCTCCGCCCGAAACTTCTCGAGCAGACCAATCAGTTCTTCCATCCGTAACGTCCCACTCGCCGGCATTCAAAAGATGCAACATAGCGAGCAGCCTCAGAGCGGGCACCCTGGGAAATTTCCCAGGGTGGTCAGGACTCGATTAAAAGCCCGCTGACGCATTGAGGCGCCGGCCGCTGTCGGGTAGCGGGTATGTCGAAATAACAAATCCTGGGCCTGTTTTAATTCGCGGCGCGGGCGCGGAACGCCCTTGGTCAGGCCGGTGGCCCTTGGTGAGCCGCCGGAGGCGGCGAGCATGGCCGGAGGGGTTTGTCGACCAGGAAGTGAGCCGGCGGGGCCGGCGATCGGCCGGGAGCATCCTCAAAGTCGGAGATACTTCACGACCGGAAGCATTCATCTCCGGGAGCGAGATCATAAAAAGCTGGCCGCAGGCCGGCGGGGGTTTGGGGGCGGCAGCCCCCCAGGAGCGAAGCGACCGAGCGGAGCGAGGGAGACCGCGAGTTTCGCTGTCACGTTCCTATAGGGGACTTCGTCCCCGCTAGACTGAACATCTTATGCAGTACCGATTGTGTTCGGTTTGCGTTCACTGGTGCGGTCTCTGCGATCTCATCGTATCCGCCCTTACTGACTTCTCCGGCGAGCTGGACGAGGCCGGCAGCCTCGCCCTTGGCCAGTCGACGGGGACGTTGCGGCCCTCGATCGATCCGCTGACGCTCCAATCAGAGTGATGAATTCGCGCCGCTTCATTCTATGATCCCCATGCCCGCAGCAGTGCTGCCGTACATCGTGCCGCAGCTTCCATAGCGACGCGGAAGGGACATCCTAGCAAACAGTCCCGAACGCGAACCTTGAGTCCAAAGGATGGAGACGCGGAACATGTCTCTTGAGGCTGGCGGGTTCGCAGCCTACCCCGAAATGGGTAGGTGAGTTCTCCCTAAGAGGCATAGGACAACGTATAGCCGAGCGCATAACACTGCTGCGACTTTGCAGCGATACATGGAAGTCACGGATCGCTGGAACGGGAGCAAGGCGTTCGCCCGCAAGCTCACCATCATTCATGAACGAAAGTCGAGGAATTTAGGCGCGGGCTCTCAACCAATTGCAGTGGCGGCCACGCCAAACCGACAATCGGAGGCCGCGGCGATAATCATGCGACTAACGACCTCATCAACGAGGTGAACCGCCCCGGGTTTGCCGGAGGCTCCAACTCCTGAGAGAATGGAGCCATGACGAGCAAGACGACGAACAAGTTTTCACCCGAGGTCCGGACCCGAGCGGTTCGGATGGTTCTGGATCACGCCAG